>CAZAUB010000284.1:1885-4047 GCA_964488195.1 uncultured Methylobacter sp.
ATCAACACCCTGTAAATAGAGATAAACAATGAGTATGCAAAAATCCATCATCAACACTCGTTTATTAATGAGTAGCTTGGTTATATCAAGTCTGCTTGCAGGTTGTGCGAGCACCGCGAAGACCAACGAGCTAGACCCCTGGGAAGGCTGGAATCGCGGTACCCAAGAGTTTAATGACGATCTGGACAAAGCCGTTTTAAAACCCATGGCGAAAGGCTATATGTGGATAACCCCGAAATTCGTTGATGACGGCATAACCAATTTCTTCAGTAACATGAACGACATCGGCGTAACTCTCAATGATTTTATGCAGCTTAAATTGATGCAAGGCGGTATGGATGCCAGTCGTTTCCTGATTAACACCACGGCAGGCGTAGTCGGCTTTGTCGATGTAGCAAAAATGATCAACCTGCCCAAGCATAATGAAGACTTCGGCCAGACATTAGGCTTCTGGGGCGTTCCGACGGGTAACTATCTGGTGGTGCCGTTTTTGGGAGCAAGCTCACCTAGGGAAGTCGTGGGGGTTGTTGGCGATGCTTTAATGAATCCACTCACCTATACTTTTGTATTTGCCGGTGGCGGCGCTGCCGTCAGCGTGGTCAATGCGGGAGCCAAAACGGTTGATGTCACCGATACCCGCGCCGATTTGATGCCGACTGAAAAGATCGTTGATGAAGCCTCTGTCGATCGCTATTCCTTTATCAAAAATGCTTACCAGCAGCGCCGTGAATATCTGCTCCATGACGGCAATGTTCCTGAAGAAGATGAACTCCAGCTGGAAGAGGAAGCCGCGACTGAAGGCACAGGTACAACAAAAACCAACCTCGCTGCACCGGCAACAACCAGCAGCAATAGCACCGGCTCAGCCCCGGTTACTGATAATTCCAAGCACTTTCTGGACATATCTGCGCCGGTTAAGAAATAAGCTGTGCAGCATATGCTAACCATGATTAATAGAACACGGATGACACAGATTAGACGGATTTAAACGGATTTTTAAAAGCTAAAGTCAAATTTGTTATGCGCTTTTTAATCAGTGTTTATCAGTTTAATCTGTGTCATCAGTGTTCCATTTGTTTCCGTGCTGAATAGTTATTATGAAATTCCCAATATTTATTTTACTGTTGGGCATTTTTTCAGAATGCTCTTCTTCCCCTGCTGCAAATAACTGGGCAACGATCAAACAAGCAGTGCAAATCAGCGAAAGCGCCCAGAGCATCGGTTCTTATACAGCCGGTTGTTTGAGTGGTGCGGTCTCGCTACCTCCAAACGGCACAGGCTATCAATTGATGCGTCCTACCCGAGGCCGGTCTTATGGTCATCCTGACTTGATACGGTTTATCGAAAGCCTGGCGCAGACCTCGCATTTACAAAACTCGGGGGTCTTGCTGATCGGCGATCTGGGGCAAGCACGCGGCGGCCCAACCCCTAGCGGGCATCGCAGCCATCAAACCGGACTCGATGTCGATATCTGGTATTTGCTGTCACAACAGGCCGCAACCCGAAACCTGGAATTTAATGAGCGCGAAACCTGGAGTTCCCCCTCCGTTCTTGCTGCAAAATCCGATGTCATTGATGATAGCCGGTGGTCGTCGGCTCATGAGAAAATTCTTGAGGCTGCGGCGCAAAGCCCCAAAGTCGATCGCATCTTCGTCAACCCCAGCGTCAAGCGCCTATTATGCACACGTAAGTCAGCCCATGGCTGGCTAAGAAAAGTTCGTCCGTGGTGGGGGCATGATGATCACTTTCACGTACGCCTCAAGTGCCCATTGAATAATAAAAATTGCGCCGGTCAAGAGCCGCTTCCTGTTAGCGATGGCTGCGATGCAACGCTGGCTTGGTGGTTTTCAGAGGAAGCCAAAAAGCCGACTTCCAAACCTCAGAAACCGGAACCACCTATACTTCCTGCGCAGTGTGATGTTGTTTTAAACGCGGATACTCCTACTAAAACAAACCCTTCTCATCCCGGATCGGGACGATAAAGCCAAGGCCGTCATCCGTCGCAATAAATTCGGACAACTCCAGCCGCAACTTATCCAGCGCTTCATCAAGCACTTCCTGCTTGACCTGATGGAACGAAGGCAGCATGGTTGATGCGTTATGGTACTTCAAAATATCCAATAATATTCTGGCTTGTTCAATGGTGTATCGATGTTTCACAA
>CAZAUB010000285.1:0-4039 GCA_964488195.1 uncultured Methylobacter sp.
AAGACGCCACCGTCATTCGTTATTACAATCTGGACCGCTGGGAAGCGCCGTTGCCAGCTTTATTGGAACGTCATTTGACTATAAACAGCGAGCAGCCGTTCACGGTACACATACAATTGACACAGTTCGAACAGCAATTTGAAACGTTAAATCAGGCACGCGTTGTTCTGAGCATGACGGTCAGCGTCTTTGCGGTGAAAGATTATCGGCTGATCGCCAAGCGCTCGTTCAATCTGTCACAAAACACCGTTCCACCGGATGCGGCAGGGGCAATCGCGGGGTTTATCGCCTTGACCGAACAGGCTAAAACCGGCATTCAAGCCTGGCTTAAGACTTTGTAGGTTGATATTGATCAGGCTTGAGCAATATCAACCTGCGGAATTTGATGTAAGCACTGACTGCTTTTTAGTCACCGGTTAATTGTTCGGACGAAAAATCATCGACGCTTATCGCGAGCAGACGGGCTTGTTCGGCCTGATTAATTAAATCGGCTTCGGCCTCGGTGATGATGCCGGTCTGCAACGCCCCCTGTAGTAAGCCCGGTAAAGCGCCTTTACTCAACAGACCTTGCTTTTGGGCATTGCGCAGTTTTGTTTCGATGGGGGTGGCCAGCAATACGGCTTTGAAAGCGGTTTCTATTCTGCCGGTGGGATCGGAGGGTTGGTCGTTAATGTAAATACCCTGTGTCAAGCGGTCGCGGGCTGGATTGTCGTTCAAGAGCAATTGCGCCACAATTCCAACCAGTCGGTCTTGGGGCGGCGCATAGGGTTTGCCCAACGGAAACAGCACGGTGCGCAACAGTATCGCCGGAATCCTGGAGGGCAGTAGCCGGAACACGGCCAGCAGGGATTGCTGCGCTCGGTGCAGACTGTACTGGCATGCCCAGTGCAGTAGCGGCAGATCGTCAACTTGCGCACCCTGGTTTTCGAAGTGTTTGAGCGCGCACGAGCATAGGTACAAATGGCTAAGCACATCGGCGAAACGGCCGGAGATTCTTTCCTTGCGTTTGAGCAGGCCGCCCAGTGTGAGTAAGGCAAAATCGGCGGTCAGGGCAAAGCCGGTGCTGAGCCGGGCCAGTTGTTGGTAATAACGCCGGGTATTTTTGTCACCGGGCGTACTGGCCAGTTTCGCGCCGCCCAGGCCAAACCAGATGCCCCGAGTCAGATTGTTCAGGAAAAAGCGGATATGCCGCCACAAGATCGCATCAAATTGTTGTAACGCCTGTGTTGGGTTGGTTTCGTTCAAGGCGTTCATTTCACTTTGGATGAAGGGATGGCAGCGTACCGCGCCCTGGCCGAAGATCATCATGGTGCGAGTCAGAATATTCGCGCCTTCCACGGTAATGCCGACCGGAATGACCTGGTACAGACGACCGATATAATTGGAGGGCCCCAGACAAATGCCGGAACCGCCCTGTATATCCATGCCGTCATTAATGATCCGGCGCATGCCTTCGGTTAACTGGTATTTCAGAATGGCAGAAATCACCGCCGGTTTCTGGCCTTCATCCAGTGCGGCGCAGGTGACCTGGCGCGCCGCGTCCATCAGATATGCCGTGCCCGCCATGCGCGCCAGCACTTCTTCGATGCCTTCGAAGGCGCCGATCGGCAAATTGAACTGGGTGCGAATGCGGGCATAAGCGCCGGTGTTGCGGCAGATGAATTTGGCCGCGCCGACACTGAGCGCGGGCAGGGAAATTGAGCGGCCGGTGGCGAGACTTTGCATCAGCATTTTCCAGCCATTACCGGCCTGTTCAGCGCCGCCGATGATCCAGTCGAGGGGGATAAACACATCCTTGCCCCAGTTCGGACCGTTCTGAAACCCTGAATCCAGCGGGAAATGGCGTTTGCCGATGGAGACGCCGTGTGTATTGGCAGGAATCAGCGCCAGCGTAATGCCGATGTCTTCCTGTTCGCCCAGTAAATGATCGGGATCGTACAGCTTAAACGCCAGCCCCAATACGGTTGCGACCGGCCCCAAAGTGATATAACGTTTTTCCCAGTTCAGACGGATGCCTAACACATCCCGGCCTTCGAAACTGCCGTAACACACCACACCGGTATCGGGCATGGCACCTGCATCGCTGCCTGCCTGCGGGCCGGTCAGCGCGAACGCCGGTATGTCTTTGCCTTCCGCCAGACGCGGCAGGTAGTGGTCTTTTTGCTGTTCGGTGCCGTAAGCCAGCAGTAGTTTGGCAGGGCCCAAAGAATTGGGCACCATCACCGTCACGGCTGCGGTGGTGCTGCGGCTGGCGATTTTCATCACGATTTGGGAATGGGCAAACTCGGAAAATTCCAGGCCGCCGTAGTGTTTGGGAATGATGATGCCGCAAAATTTGTGTTGTTTGATGTAGTTCCAGACTTCGGGTGGCAAATCGCGGCGCTTGTGGGTAATGTCCCAGTCGTTCAGCATGCTGCACAGGGTTTCTACCGGGCCGTTAAGGTAGACTTGTTCTTCCTCGCTTAAACGGGCGGCAGGGAGATCTTTGAGTTTGCGCCAATCGGGTTTGCCGGTGAACAGTTCGGCGTCCCACCAGATATTGCCCGCTTCCAAAGCTTCGCGTTCGGTTTGCGACATCGGCGGCAAATTTTTTCGCATTTTGTTGAGCAGCGGACGGGTCAGTAGATTGCGCCGTATTGGCGCGACTATCAGACTGGCGAGTCCGGTTAAAACGACTATCAGGATGAGTTTTGTCATGGCGTAATCCGTTTTCTATTCGACGAGGGCGTCTTCGCTCCAAAATTCATTATTTTTGTTCAATTTCTGAGCGGTTTGCCGGTTTTAAGCATATGCTCCAGCCTTGCCAGTGTGCCGGGTTGTTGCACCAGCGTTAAAAAGGCTTCCAGTTCCAAATCAAGCAAATTTTGTTCGGTCAAAGGCCGGGTTATATCGGTGTCGCCGCCGCTTAGCACTTGCGCCAGTTGCCGGGAAATTTCCACATCATAGGCGCTGGCTTTGCCGGCTAAAAACAGGTTGCGCACGGCGATACCCAGCGCCGCCCATGCCGATGCGCCCGGCAAGGCATAGACGGCCTGCTCCGGCTGCTTGTAATCGGACGCCAAGGCTAGCGCGCGGGCTTTGGCGTCGGCCAAAAGACGGTCCCGGTTCATGGTGATGCCGTCATTTTTGGATAGAAATAACAATTCCCGAGCTTCCTGCGCCGATTTGGACACCTTGGCAAGGCCGATGGTTTCAAAGGTTTGAGCGATAGGCGGCATGGGGCCGCCGGGGCGTTTGGGGAACGCCAGCCAGCGCCGCAGCAGTTCTTTACAACCGCCCCAGCCCGGCACCAGACCCACGCCCACTTCCACCAGGCCGGTATAGAGTTCGGCATGCGCCTGAATAGCGTCGCAATGCAGCAGGATTTCGCAGCCGCCGCCGATTGCCAATCCGGAAGGCGCGCCGACCACAGGGAAGGGGGCGTATTTTAGCAATTGGTAAGTTTCCTGGCCGAGTCTGATAATGGATTTAACTGTCTCCCAATCTTTTTGAACAATAGCCGGAACCAGCAACGTCAGATTGGCGCCAGCCGAGAAATGTTCCGCTTCGTTGTAAATCACCAGCCCCTTAAAGCCTTGTTCGACTTTGCCGATGCTTTGTTTGATTAGACTCAAACTATCCGTGTCCAGCGTATTCATTTTACTGTGGAACTCCAGACAAACGATGCCGTCGCCGATGTCCCAGAGGCTGGCCGATGGGTTTTCCAGCAGCGGTTGACAGTGCCGTTTAATATCGCTCAACAGCAACACGCCTTCGGGGCGTTGCAGCGGATGATAATGGTCTGACTTGTCTTTAAATTGCAGCTGTGCACTGTCCACTCGATACAGGCTGTGCCGGGTCGTCAATAGTTCAGGAATGGGACGTTGTTCCCGTGCCAATTGATCAGCGAACCAATCAACACCTAAACGATCCAGCAGTTCGAACGGGCCGTAACGCCAGTTATAGCCAAGGCGCATGGCGGTATCGACGGCGACGATGTCGGCAGCAATCTCGGGGATTAAACCGGCCGTATAGATCAGGGTATCGGATAAGACTTGCC
>CAZAUB010000286.1:0-4025 GCA_964488195.1 uncultured Methylobacter sp.
CAAAGGATAGGTGCGGGTGATAATCTTCTAAAAAACCGCACTTTTAATCACACCCTGTGCCCATGAATTTAGTGCTTTTTGTGCCTTTAATGAAATAACTAACTTTTAAGCCTGAGCATGAGCTTAAGAATAATTACTTTTTGATATGTAAAGGTATACCCTCAATCTTGCGTAGTATCTGTACTGCGGGAAACGTCGTACACCGATCCGCTACCGTTACGCTTCATGTACTCCTTCAAAGACAAAACCACTTCGACATAATTGCGGGTCTCAGGGTATGGGGGAATAGTGTTGTTGTATTTGATTACGGCATTTTCCCCGGCATTATAGGCGGCAACGGCAAGATTCAAATTTGAATCAAATAATTGTAATAAATGTTTCAGATACCGGGTGCCGCCGTCTATATTTTGATCAGGATTTCCCCGGTCGGTAACGCCATAACGCCTGGCCGTATCGGGCATTAACTGCATTAAGCCCATGGCACCCGCTGATGAGATAGCTGTTGCATTATAGGAGGATTCGGCCTGAATAACGGCGTGTAACAATTTGGGATCAACCTGATGCCTGTCAGCAGCCTTAGCGATCAGATCCGTATATTTGTTTTTGTTCATATTAGAGGCGTAGCTACCCCGGCTTCTTGGCACGTAAGTTCCGGTTGATTTAGGCTTATTAACCTTAGTTGAAACTGAGCCATTACCTGAAAAACCGTTCTCGTCCGAATAATACTCCTCACCATTAATATTGATGGTGATGTTATAGGACTCTGCATAACTATAAGTACTACATCCTAGCGATATAATTAAAAACAATGATTTTGTTATAAAATTAAGCATAAAGTTGTTTAGACCCAGAGAAAACTAATAGTTATTTCCATCCTCTCCCAGAACGATCCATCTCTGGTATTGAATAAGTACGAATTACGCCCAATAACCGCATCTTTATCAAAGAATGAACTAAACAACCCACCAGCTAAAGCCACTGCCATTAAGTTAAGAAAAACCACGTCGTTCCGGCAGGGATTGCCGGAACCCAGAAGCCAGGGATGGCAAGCTCAAACACATCCATGTGTTCTGGATACCGGCAATCCCTGCCGGTATGACGGCTTAACTTAATGGCAGTGACCAGCTAAAGCGGGTAGGTTTGAGTTACGGACTAAATGCTGGATACGCATCGACTTTACGATGCGTCTCGAGTCGCCCCCAGATTGGCGCCCTGTCGAGTTTCGCTCAACGATACAGCTATTGTCAACCTACGCAAGAAGACTATTCAGTTGGCCGCAGAGACTTCTGGGGGAGCGCGGAGGCCATTAAACATAAGGCTGATAACCTTTGGAAAGCTTGCAGCTAAAGCCGATGGTTTCAACCTTATGTTTAGAAAATAAAAACGTATTATTTCATCATACGTTTTTTGAATATAGCATCAATCTTTTTATTGGTGTCTTTAGGATATTTAACCTGAGGTTTGACCACTGGTTTTGGCGTTTCAACAACTGGAGGGGGGGCCGGTTGGTAAACAACAGGTTGAACCTTGCCGGCGCAGCCTTCATCGTATCGGTAATCGCCTGAAGGACGCACAAAAGTCCATTTGGCCGGTTTACAGATAATGGTATCTGCCAATTTTTCAAAAGCATCATGGGGAGCAGGTATCGCAGCCATGGCAGTCAACGGACTGACTCCGACAAATACACCGGCGCCAATTATTGTTGCTACCAAACCGAGTGGCCTTAAAACCATATCCATCATCACATCATAACCGTCACTCTCGACTTTATAATTATCAGCAAAACTGGGCACAGCCAAAGCCGCGCATAATACAAAAACAAACAATTTACGTAATTTCATTATTATTCTCCAAATTGACTAACTTGCATCATACCTGATAGGACGCCATTAAAGCACCTATTTTAAACCAACACATCTCACCGGGGTCCAGATTAACAATCAATTATTATAAAGTTTCCCTGATTTGCTTAACCGCAGCTTCGATTTTCAAACCCAGCAAAATATTTCCTAAAAACAAACTGGCTTTACTGGCATCGCCATCCGCCCCGGTTAATAAAAAATCAGAACCTATGTGATCAACTTTAAATTCCGTCCTTATGCCACTCGGAAAAACCGCCATTAATTCCGAAGTATCCCTTATCCCGGCGTGTCCGCCGATCTGTAGCTCCGAATAACCGTTATTCAACAAATAAGCACTTTGCGAATTAGCCTCGTAATAATCGTTAACATGAAGCACTCGAACCCCTTCGTTTTGCCATAACCGGGTCAAGCGTTCCGCTACCCGTTTCTGCGCCGCCTGATTGCCGCCGCTGTCGCCGATAAAAGCAATCGTCTTAAAACCATGCTGCTTCAAGCTGCGCGCGGCCGATTCCAAAACGGATTCAAACTCCGTTTCCGCTATCGACAGGGTTCCGGCAAACCGCATATGCCCGTCAGCCGGGGCAATAAAGCCTTCAGGCACATAACTTATCACCGGCGCAACCAGCGTTTTGCCCAATGTTTCCGCTATCTTTCCAGCCGTGTATTTCACGATGTAATTGTGTTTACCCAAAATAACATGCGGACCATTTTGTTCGGTACCGCCGGTCGGCACCAATACAGTAGTTGAGCCATTCCTTAGCGCATCCCTGACCTCCTGCCAGGTCATGTCCTCCAGATAACCATTTACCGGATAGTTCACCAGTTCCGAACCCTTATTGCTCAAATAAACGGCCGGCAGCACAACAATCATAAAAACCAAAACCGACGCGTACCGCTTGGGTTCTAAAAGCATTTTCAGTCTGAATTTATCATACAAATTAACAAACGGCATTAAATACAAACTCCAGAAAGTGGAAAATTTTTCATTCTCTTCGGCTCCCAAACCAAAAACAATGGTTTCCTTTGCTTTAGGTACATACAAAGTCCCAAATAAACCGTCCCAAAAAGCAAAGGTAAAGCCTAGATTCTTATCGATATGTTCGGGCGCCGAACTATGATGAATCTGATGCTGAGCCGGACTGATAAAAATTCTGCTGAAAAACGGCCCCCAACTCCACCAGATATGCGAATGCCTCAGATGGTAGCCAACCAGATAAAACAGAATCAAAATCACATTGACCCCGGCAACATTGTAAAAAACAACGCCATGCCCCATCAAAAAAAATACACAACCCAATGCCAGTCCGGTTAGAAGACCGCCCATACTGAACACAAGTATAGTATCTACAGGGTGCATTCTAAATACGGTAATCGGCGTCATCACTTCGGCAGAATGATGAACCTTATGAAACTCCCATAACAACGGTATCCTATGTTGCAAATAATGGCTAAAAAACAGTGCGAAATCGGCAGCGGCAGCCAGAAACACAGTACTCAGCAAACCCATGCCGTAAAAGCCTTGCCACCGACCTTTGAAAACAGGCAGCCAGTCATTCAGACTGGTTTCGGTTAGATAAGACACCACAAAAGTTACCGAGGAAAACAGCACACCGATAAAGGCGCCCCGAAACAGCATATCAGTATAAAAAAACAGATAATCGTTGATGGATGACCGATGCAGAACAATGTCTTTAGGAAACACATAAGCCATAACGCCTATTCCCGAGCTTGCATAGTCCTTCTTGTGGACAATAAACAGAAAAAAAGCTATCGTGAAAGCGGATAGCAAATAGAGCCAATAAATCCGATCGGTATTCGTAAAAAATAATGCAAACGGGGCAGTTAATTGATCAAGTATTTTTAACATGAACTCACACCTAGGAGATTGTCATACAAACTATCCATCACTGTTTCTCTGCTAAACAAAGCTGGCAATTTAAACTTACTTAATAACAAAATAACGATCACACTGAAAGAGATAAATTGGAAAAGCCATACTATGCTTAAACTAGTAGACTCGAGCGAAAGTACATTAACCATTCCCATCACTCAGCCAGCGGTTTTGCCTGACATGTCCAGCAAAAGAGCTTAGCCATGGTTTCATTAACATAACTTACCGCCTGACCCTAAAAACAAACCATGCCTGTATAAAATAGCTTAAGA
>CAZAUB010000287.1:0-4021 GCA_964488195.1 uncultured Methylobacter sp.
CAAAACAGCCCTTCGACGCCGCTCAGGGTAAACCTTTATCGACAGAGGCTAAAAGCTTAGCCCCTAAAGTACAAGTCAAGGACACTCGTGTAGATCCAATAGCTACAGAATCCGCAAAGATTAAAAAAGCCGCAGAGACGGCAAAACCGGCGACTGCCAAGGATGGCGGAAGTGTCGCAATCGGTACGACTGCACGGATGCAGGAGGTAGAGCAACGCCGGGAGCAGTTGCCGAGGGAACCGATGCGGCCAACGGTTAAAAAGCCTGACAAATCCGCCTGGAGCGGAGAAGGGGGACGGGCAGGGATAGCCCAGCCTGAAAATGAACCGCCAATGGCCGCGAAGGTTGATGGAATCAAAGCAGGCGCTTTAACGGCTCCTAAACAGCCTAGTACTGCGAAAAGCTTGGCTGCCGCTGTAGCGGAAGCAAAAAAACCGGCAGTTGTATCGAAAGAAACTCCAAAATTGGTGCGCTGGTATATACAAATAGGTAGTTTCAGTAAAAGAGAAAATGCAACGTCTCTTTGGGAGAGCTTGCGTGAACAAGGTTTGCCCGCTTCGTTGGATACCGTTCAAACAGATAAAGGAACCTCATATCGGCTCCGAGTAGGCCCAGAGCTTGATGGAAAAAAGGCGGCGGCAATGAAAGCAAGATTGGATAAACAGAACATCAAGGCAATTCTGGTTTCTGAGTGATGCAAGAGGTCGGATTAGAATAAAAACATGATCTGGATCGATTTCACCTTAATCGGGCTTGTTTTTATTTCTGTTGTCATCGGGCTGCTGCGCGGATTTATTAAAGAAGTTTTTTCATTGGCATTCTGGATGCTGGCAAGTTGGGTGAGTTTGAGATTTAGTCGCGAGTTTTCCGGTTTTCTGGAGTCGACTATCAGCCATCCATCAGCCCGAATGGTTGCGTCTTTTGTGGTTTTATTTGCAATCACGCTGAGTCTTGGCGGCTTGATAGGCTTTCTATTGAATGTATTGGTTAAGAAAACCGGACTAACCTTCATGGATCGTTTCGGTGGTATGGTTTTTGGCGTAGTTCGCGGCATGATCGTTGTCACTGTCGTGGTCATGCTGGCGGGATTGACCCCTTTGCCCAAGGATTCCTGGTGGACAGAATCAACATTGATTCCACCTTTTCAATTGCTCGCTGTATGGCTGCGGGATCATATTCCGTCAGGCTTGGCGGGATACATCAGTTATCGCTAGTTTCTCTCGCTAATCTCTACAAAACAATGCAGGTTAAAAAATAATGTGTGGTATTGCTGCTATCGTTTCACATCAAACTGTTAATCAAGAGTTATATGACGCTCTGACAGTGTTGCAACATAGGGGTCAGGATGCCGCCGGCATTGTGACTTGTGAGGCCGGGCGACTGCATTTGCGGAAAGAAAACGGATTGACCCGTGATGTTTTCACCAATGCCCAAATGTTGAAATTGAAAGGCAATATGGGCATTGCTCACGTTCGTTATCCAACGGCGGGTTGCACCAGTTCTGCCGAAGCGCAACCTTTCTATGTAAATTCCCCATTCGGTTTGACGCTTGCGCATAACGGCAATTTGACCAATACCGAGGAGCTAAAAAAGGCCCTGTTTGTTGAAGACCAACGGCATATCAATACCGATTCCGATTCTGAAGTGTTGTTGAATGTTTTCGCTCACGAATTGCAGAGTTTGGGTAAATTGCATTTAACTGTGGACGACGTCTTTCAGGCCGTCTCCGGTGTGCATCGGCGTTGTCGCGGGGCTTATGCGGTTGTGATTATGATTGCAGGATTCGGTATTTTAGGTTTCAGGGATCCTCATGGCATCCGACCCATCGTTTTTGGGACAAGAAAGACTGATAAAGGCCCGGATTTTATGATCGCATCCGAAAGTGTCGCGCTGGATGTGCTCGGCTTTGAGCTGATTAGGGACATAGAGCCCGGCGAAGCGGTGTTTATTGAAGAATCCGGCGTATTGCATACCAAACAGTGTGCGGATCAGGTAGATCATTGCCCATGTATTTTCGAGTATGTTTATTTTGCCCGCCCGGATTCAATTATTGATCGTATTTCGGTCTATAAAGCGCGGTTGCGTATGGGTGAAAAATTAGCCCTAAAAGTGCAAAGAGAATGGCCCGATCATGACATTGATGTGATTATTCCTATTCCCGACACCAGCCGAACAGCGGCTTTGCAGATGGCAAACCTTCTGGGCGTAAAGTACCGTGAAGGCTTTATAAAAAACCGCTATATCGGCCGGACGTTTATCATGCCGGGCCAGAAAATGCGGGAAAAATCGGTCAAGCAAAAGTTAAACGCCATTAGTCTGGAGTTTGAAGGTAAGAATGTATTGCTGGTTGATGACTCTATCGTCAGAGGCACGACATCCGAGCAGATTATCCAGATGGCCCGGGATGCCGGCGCTAAAAAAGTGTATTTTGCTTCTGCTGCGCCGCCGGTGCGCTACCCTAATGTTTACGGCATCGATATGCCGGCCGCTCATGAGTTGATTGCCCATAATCGTACCGAAGACGAGGTATGTGAGGCAATAGGCGCAGACCGGGTAATTTACCAGGAACTGAATGACCTGATTGATGCGGTTCGTAAAGGCAATCAGGACATCCAGCATTTTGATACCTCCTGTTTCAGTAAAGAATACATCACCGGTGATATTGACGATGCGTATTTGGAGCGCACCGAAGCTATGCGCAATGATGGCGCCCAAACAGAAAGGAATTCGGAAAACTTCATTATCGGCATGCAGAATGGGGATTGAGTAGTATAAGGCTAAAGGCGAAGGGCAAAGGGCAAAGATTGGCCGTATTGAAGCTTGGTTTCTTTGCCTTTCGTCCTTAGTCTTTTGCCTGATCTTTTTAACAAACAAATACGTTGAACAAGCAAATGACAGACATTAACTGGAACGATTATTCTTTGGAAACCCAGGCAATAAGGGGAGGGCATAAGCGCACTCATGAAGATGAGCACAGCATACCGATTTTCGCCACATCCAGTTATGTGTTTAAGAGTGCCGAAGAGGCGGCGTTACGCTTTACCGGGCAAAAACCGGGCAATATCTATTCCCGTTTTACCAACCCAACGGTTAGTGCTTTTCAGGAAAGGCTGGCGTTAATGGAAAGAGGCGAACGCTGTCTGGCATTTTCATCCGGCATGGCGGCTATTATGGCGGTCGGCATGGGGTTGCTTAAAGCCGGTGATCATGTGGTGTGTTCGCGCGGTGTGTTCGGCAATACCGTGTTGATGTTCCAGAATTATTTCGGTAAATTCGGAGTCGAAACCGATTTTGTAGATTTGATCGACACAGCCGTCTGGGAAGCGGCAATTAAGCCGAATACCCGGTTTTTGTTCCTGGAAACGCCGTCCAATCCGTTGATTGAAATTGCCGATATTTCGGCGCTTGCCGACATCGCCCATAAACACGGTAGCTTGCTGATCGTTGACAATTGTTTTTGTACGCCGGTGCTGCAAAAACCGTTCGAACTGGGTGCGGATATTGTGATCCATTCGGCAACCAAATATATAGACGGGCAGGGGCGTTGTGTCGGCGGTGCGGTCATCGCCAGTGACGAGATCATAGAAAAGCATATTTACCCCTATCTTCGCACCGGCGGAGCGACCATGAGCCCGTTTAACGCCTGGGTATTCTTGTCCGGCTTGGAAACGCTGGCGATCCGAATGAAAGCGCATTGCGACAGCGCCTTTGAACTGGCTAAATGGCTGGAGCAACAGCCCGGTATTGCCAAAGTGCATTATCCCGGTTTGACATCGCACGCCCAGCACGAACTGGCTAAGCGTCAGCAAAGTCATTTCGGCGGGGTCGTCAGTTTTGAACTGAGCGGCGGCAAGGAACACGCCTGGAAGCTGATCGACGCCACCGAAATGCTGTCGATTACCGCAAATCTGGGTGATGTTAAAACCACCATCACCCATCCGGCAACCACCACGCATGGCCGATTAACGCCGGAAGTCAGAGCGGCAGCCGGTATTAAAGATGGCTTGGTCAGGATTTCAGT
>CAZAUB010000288.1:0-4020 GCA_964488195.1 uncultured Methylobacter sp.
GTAGGGCTGCGGCCTTTCAGCGTGTCAGCATTCAAGCCGGGAGCAATAAACCCGCCATAATCCGAGCCGTGACAACTGGCGCAATTGTCCTCGTATAATTGGTGCATGTTTTTGGATGTATCGGAGGTTGCCTGCACCCCAATAGGCAAAATGATAGCGGCTAAGCCGATAAGGACGGATTTAGGCAGGCGGTTTTTTGGTGCATTCATTATGGTGGACTCCAATGTAGTATTGAATCAATATTATCGTGTATGATTGAAAAGCTCAAGTAATCAGAATTGTTAATGCGAGAAAAAATTCATGGTTTCTGTAATTTGTTGTTTCGCATCATCCAGAATCTGTAGAGACATTTCCGGCGTTAAAGGTTGGTGTTCCAGTTTTTGAAAAGACGGCAGGGTGATCAGTAATGGCAGATCTGCTTTGTCGGAGGATGCCAGAAGATTATGGTATTTTGCCAATAATACAACGTCATTCAGGTTGAGATCTTCTGTGGTGCTTGTAAACCAGTTCGTAGACTGTAAGGGGATTTGCCTTAAATTATCCGGAAATCCCCACTCATCCAAAATAATCGAACCTGTCTGTCCTTGTATTTCGTTTATGCAAAGATCAATATCAGCCGATTGATAAGCGCCTTCCGGCGAGCTGTCGGCAAAAGTTAAAATGGGCAGCACACCGATATTATGCAACAGTCCTGCAAGCAGCGCTTCGTCAGGATCCACTTTTTGGGTAAGTTGAGCCAGAGTGTGGCTAATGCTGGAAACCTTGATGCTTTGTAACCAAGTGTGTTGCATTAGTTTTTTTGTTGATTTGTTTTTGCTCTGGGTCAGGTTTTTCATGCTGAAAGCAGTCACCAGATTGCGCGTAGTCGTCAGTCCCAGACGATTGATCGCGTCAAAGCAATTGCTGACCGGGGTCACCGGTCTGTAAATGGGGCTGTTGACGACCTGAATCAGTTTGGCGGAAATGACCGGATCCAGATTAACAATTTTGACGATGTCGGCAATCCCGCAATCCTGCTGGATGGCTATACGGAGTTTTAATGCGATATCGGGAAAACTGGGGATTTTAAGTTCCCCCTGAATAAAATGTTGGTAAAAACGATTAAAAAACGGATTGTCTTTAAGGGACTCCGAAATTCTCAGTTCATTATCCAGAGGGACGATAGTACATGGGTCTGGCTGGAGTATGGTCTTGGAAATATAGATTACGGTCACATCTGATCCGGCAATCGCGGTAAAATCATGCAGTTTACCGACGGATAGGGGATACAGTGCTTTGAAAGTGTTTGAGTTTATTTCAAGCACAGAGCCATTATTCGCCTCCATGAAGATATTGCCTTTGACTATATATATGAGCGATTCTACCACGGTGCCCCTGTTGAAAACGATAGCTCCAGGCTTGAAGCCGGCAGAGATAATAGGGAGTTGTTGCATTTCTTTTTCGGTCAGTAGTTGGGCAACCGGCATCAGTCTTTTTAAAAAGGAGACTGGAATATTGATTTTTTTTGCGGCTGTAGGTTTCTTATCATGGGCAAGTGGAAAATTCGCTTTATCATTGCTTGACGTCTGTTTGGTTGTTTTTTTCTTGAAAATATTCCAGAACATAATGATGGAAAATTCCTATAGTAAAGTCAGATTTGCTTTGGTCATAATCAGCAATATACAACGAATTCGAGAGGAAAGCAGCAGCTTGGCAGATTTTTGGATTATTGGAATCCAATGATTGCGGTTTGTGGGGTGTTGTTAACTTCTGCCGCTGGCACCGATTTTGCCGGGGCATGAAAAGCATGTGCTCATTCTAGCTGGCTGCTCAAGGCTATCAGTAATGACACTAATTGAAACTCTACCGCAGTTATGTTGGAATTATAAAACCTGTAACTGAAGAAAACTGGTTGCGCTCACCCTCCGATAAGGCTCTTCTGAGCGAAGCCGAAGGGCTCAGGGCGAATGGAATAAGTCTTAACTTAAACGATAGTGTCGAAGCCCGCCAGAGCAATAAAAACACCCCCCGGAGCATAATCAATGAATGGTCTGCAACGCATGTTGAACGATATTGAAATGGAAGTTAACCTGACCCGGCATCTGATCGGTAAGGATGCATTGGATGACAGGGTCATGGCGGCCATCAAACAAGTGCCGCGAAATGAGTTTTTACCTGCGGATTATCGCTTCCTTGCTTACGATAACGGCCCGGCACCCATAGGTTCGGGACAGACTATTTCCCAGCCCTATATCGTTGCCTTGATGAGCGATTTATTGGGTACCAAGCCCACTGATACCATTCTGGAAATAGGCACCGGTTCCGGCTATCAGGCGGCCATCCTTTCCAAATTGGTCAAGCAGGTTTATTCGCTTGAAATAATAGAAGAGCTGTCCTCCAAAGCGAGCCTCCGACTTAAAAAGCTGGGCTACAACAATGTAACGGTACGCACCGGCAACGGCCAGTTCGGCTGGCCGGAACATGCGCCCTTTGACGGCATCATAGTCACCGCCGCCGCAGCTGATATTCCCCGGCCTTTGATTGATCAACTGCGGCCTGGCGCTCGGCTTGTCATACCGGTGGGTTTGTCTTACAGCTATCAGGAACTGATGGTTATAGAAAAAAAGGCTGACGGCAAAATCAAGGCCCGTAATATTCTGGGCGTCAGTTTTGTACCGCTAGTCGCTGGCTGCGACGTGGAAACAAAAGATTTGGGTGAACTGAATGACCAATAACCGCCATGACATAAAAGATTTATCGCTGGCTGATCAGGGGTATGAGCGTATTGAATGGGCGCAGACTGAAATGCCGGTACTTAGCGCCATCCATGATCGTTTTGCCAAAGAACGACCGCTAGAGGGCGCACGGATCAGCGGCTGTCTGCATATCACCACTGAAACCGCCAACCTGGCTCGCACCCTGAAAGCGGGCGGAGCGGAGCTGGTCTTATGCGCCAGCAATCCGCTCAGCACCCAGGATGATGTCGCTGCCGCGCTGGTGCAGCATTATCAGATTCCCACCTTTGCGATTCGCGGCGAAGACAGTCACACTTATTACCGGCATATAGCCCAAGCGCTGGATCATCGGCCGCAATTGACCATGGACGACGGCGCCGATCTGGTCAGCGAGTTGCACAAGAGCCGCAGCGATTTGCTGGCCGAGGTTATCGGCGGCACCGAAGAAACCACCACCGGCGTGATTCGCCTGCGCGCCATGGCGGCGGATCATGCGCTCAAATTTCCGGTGATTGCCGTCAACGATGCGATGACCAAACACCTATTCGATAATCGTTACGGCACCGGCCAAAGCACACTGGACGGGATCATTCGTGCCACCAACATACTGCTGGCTGGTAAAACCTTCACGGTTGCAGGATACGGCTGGTGCGGGCGCGGCATCGCGATGCGCGCCAAAGGCCACGGTGCGCATGTCATCGTCACCGAAGTCGATCCGTTGCGAGCGCTGGAAGCCGCCATGGATGGCTTTCGAGTCATGCCTATGCTTGAAGCTGCTGTCTGTTCGGATTTTATTATTACTGCAACCGGCGACAAACATGTGCTGGATCAAGCGCATTTTGACGTCATCAAAGACGGCTGCGTGATCGCCAATTCGGGGCATTTTAATGTTGAAATAAACATCCCGGCGCTGGAAAGGCTGGCCGTAAAAAAACACCGTCCTCGCACCAGCGTCGAAGCCTATCAGCTTAAAGACGGGCGCACTGTTCGACTGCTGGCCGAAGGGCGATTGGTCAACCTGGCTGCCGCAGAAGGCCATCCGGCAACCGTCATGGATATGAGTTTTGCCAATCAGGCCTTGAGTATCGCCTATTTGTGGGAGCAGGGCGCTGATCTTGAAAATGCAGTGTACCCGGTGCCGAGCGATATTGACCAACAGGTCGCGGTGATGAAACTGGCATCAATGGGCCTTAGTATCGATAGATTAAGCCCGGAACAGCATGCGTATCTGTCATCATGGAAAGAAGGCACATGAATCATCTTATCGCCCCATTAAACGGGCAGGAGCAATAGCTATGTCATCAAA
>CAZAUB010000289.1:0-4015 GCA_964488195.1 uncultured Methylobacter sp.
TTTCAAGTGAGAGTATCGAATGTCAAGTGAATGCGGCAAATTATACGTTGTTGCTACGCCGATAGGTAATTTAGCGGATATTACCTTTAGGGCGGTTGAGATATTAAAACAGGTCGATTTGATTGCTGCAGAAGATACCCGGCATGTGAAAATGCTGCTACAACATTACGGCATTACCAACAAATTGATTTCCTTGCATCAACATAATGAAGACAAGGCATCAAGCGGGTTGCTGGAAAAGCTGCGCGAGGGCTTGTCGATTGCGTTGGTTTCCGATGCTGGAACGCCGCTGCTTAGCGACCCCGGCATGCCGCTGGTAAAAATGGTCAAGGATGCGGGTGTCGATGTGGTGCCGGTGCCGGGCGCTTGCGCGTTGATTGCGGCATTGTCGGCGGCAGGATTGCCAGTCACGCAGTTTGCGTTTGAAGGCTTTTCGCCGAGAACCTCGTCAGCACGAAAAGCATTTTTTAGTGAGCGATTATTATGCCCGACAACATGGGTATTTTATGAGTCCAGTCATCGGATTTTGGCTTCATTGCAGGATATGGCGGAAATATTGCCGCTGGATCGGCAGATCGTCATTGCCAGGGAACTGACCAAGTTGCACGAAACCATCGTCAAAACCAGTCTAGCTGAGGCGCTTAAGTTGGTTGAACAAGATGCCAACATGAGGAGAGGCGAGTTTGTAGTGATTGTCGATGGCGCGACCATCGATAAAAAAGAGCAAATCATCACGCCTGAGCAGGAAAAAATATTGAGGGTGTTATTGGGCGAATGCTCGATCAAGACCGCAGTTGCCATGGCTGTGGAAATTACCGGAGTCAGGAAGAAGTTGTTGTATCAAGCCGCGTTGGATATGGAGAACGGGAAAGAGGCGTAATCCTGTAGGCCGTAATAAGTCTGTTTGAGCACAAGCGAAAACTGACGTTTCCGGCACACTGCACGACTACTACATGCCATCCATGGCGTTATGAAAAACCAGCCACATCACATCGATGTAAGTGTGTGGTATACTAGATATTGAAAGAGTCGGCTGAGCAGTCGCTGTTTTATCGCAAGATAAGATGGAGGAAAGTCCGGGCTCCATTGGGCAGGGTGCCAGGTAACGCCTGGGGGGCGTGAGCCTACGGAAAGTGCCGCAGAAAATATACCGCCTGTCACTTGTGACCGGTAAGGGTGAAAAGGTGCGGTAAGAGCGCACCGCGCAACTGGTAACAGGAGTGGCAGGGTAAACCCCACCCGGAGCAAGATCAAATAGGGGAACAGACGCGTGGCCCGCGCGGTTCCTGGGTAGATTGCTTGAGCTGCAGGGTGACTTGCAGCCTAGATGAATGACTGTTCTCGACAGAACCCGGCTTACAGGCCGACTCTTTCTTCCTTTTTCCGGGTATTTTTCGCTCGGTCTCCGGCAATTGCTCCTGCATTGCTCTACCTCCTGCATCCATGCAGTCGCCGATGTATCGCTAATAGCGCAAAAACTGTCTGGTAATTCTTGCGGCAGTATCTTTGATTGGAATCTCATTTTTGTCAAAAAAGCTGGAAATTTTCGGCAGCTTCATACTTAAAGTACTTTCTCACTAAGACCACACACTTTGCTGATAAAGAATGGGAATTATTTTGCCATTTATTCTGTAGTTATATTCCATCCTGATTGTGATGTAAGTCATTGGTGAAAAAGAAAGAATCCAATATGAAATCATTCTTGACTAGGGGTTGTTTGAAATCTATAGTGGACATAAGTGGGAAAAAGTGGAAAAAAAGGGTTTTTTTGGGGAATCTGGGGTGAATCTTGTTTCGAGGCATTAGTTCAATCAATTTAGACGGCAAAGGACGTCTTGCAATTCCTACCCGTTACCGGGAGGAGTTACAGGATTGTTGCGAGTGCCAGATGGTTGTAACGGTCGCTGTCAATGAGCGTTGTGTGGGAGAGAACGGCTGTTTGTGGCTTTATCCGATGCCTGAGTGGGAAAAGCTAGAACAAACGATCAGTAAATTACCTACCTTAAATAAAATGGCCGGCAAGTTAAGGCGGTTTGTTATCGGTAATGCATCTGAATGTGAAATGGATGGGCAGGGCCGTTTGTTGCTGCCGGAAAAATTGAGAACATTTGCCAATGTAGACAAGAAAATTGTCCTGATTGGTCAGCTTAATAAATTTGAGCTGTGGAATGAAGAAGCCTGGGGACTGAAGGAAACTGAATGGCTGGATGGTGACGATAACGAAGGGTTGGAAGATTTAGGCTCCTTATCCTTTTAATGCGGGAGATTTGTTAGTGGAACATTTGCCCGTTATGTTTGCAGAAGTTTTGCAGCAGTTGGTCATAAAAGAAGACGGTATTTATCTGGATTGTACTTTTGGTCGGGGTGGACATAGTCAGGGAATTTTAGAACTACTGGGGCCATCCGGGCGGTTGCTGGCTTTTGATAGGGACTTGGACGCGATTAACTCCGATTATGCGCAGGCCATGCTTGAAGATAAGCGTTTTAAGCTGAAACAGTGTTGTTTTTCAGAGCTGGAAAATAGTGTTGTAAGTGAAGGTTGGGCAGGTAAAGTCGACGGTATTTTGATGGATTTGGGTGTGTCGTCGCCACAACTGGACAATCCGGAAAGAGGTTTTAGCTTTTTGCGCGATGGGCCATTGGATATGCGGATGGATGGCAACGCAGGTGTTACGGCAGCACAGTGGCTGGCTAGTGTTGATGAGAAGGATCTGGTTAAGGTTTTATTTGAGTACGGTGAGGAACGGTTTGCACGGCGCATAGCTCACGCGATTATTGAAAAAAGAGTTGAAGCGCCCATTACCACAACCAGGGAGTTGGCAAAGTTGATTGAAGACGTAGTGCCGGTAAAAGAGAAGCACAAGCATCCGGCAACCCGTAGTTTTCAAGCAATACGCATCGAAATTAATAGGGAGCTGGATGAATTAAAGGATGTATTGGAGCAGTCTGCCAGGGTTTTGAAACCGGGGGGGCGTTTGGTGGTTATTTCTTTCCATTCGTTAGAGGATCGAATCGTCAAGCGTTTTATCAGGGCAGAGTCTGGAGCCAAATATAATCCAGGCAAATTACCGATTAAAGAAATCGATATAACCAAGGGTATCTTGAAGAAAGCGGGTAAAGCCCTGAAAGCAGGGCCGCAGGAAATTGCTCAAAATGCCAGGGCGCGAAGCGCAGTCATGCGAGTAGCCGAGAGGGTTTCGGCAATTGCTCCATGCAGTACACGACCTCCTGATCTGACCTCCATGGATGGAGGAAATGCCAGCCGGGAGCAGGCGCGGCCATGAAGTTGTAAATGGCAACAAGTCGCTATTTAGGGTTAGGTGTACTGATATTGGTGCTGTTGGCATCGGCTCTGTCCGTGATTTACAGCAAATACCAGTCGCGATTAATTTTTATTGAGATCCAAAAGCAGGAAAGAGAACTGGATCAGTATGAAGTGGAATGGGGGCAGCTGCAACTGGAGCTTACAACCTTGGCAGAACAGAATCGGGTAGAGCAAGTGGCGCGGGAACAATTGAAGCTGGTTATGCCGGTACGGGAAAAAATTATTTATATAAAACCGTAAATGATACATTTTCAAGGCAAAAATAAGGCACACGGCAAAGGCGGTCGCATCGGTTCCATACCGATTGCGACACTTCCGCCATCCCTGATGGTCGGCAATTTTTCAGGCCGGTCGCATCGGTTCCCTGTCGATAGCGACACTTCCGCCCTCCATGGCAGTCGAAGGAAAATGGTCGTCGTTTTTATAATGGCTTGTATGGCGGCGCTGGTGGGCCGTGCGGTCGATTTGCAAGTACTGAATAAGCAGTTTCTAAAAGATCAGGGCGATATGCGCCATGTCAGCGATGTGTCGGTATCGGCATACCGGGGCATGATAAAAGACAGGAATGGCGCGCCGCTGGCAATCAGTACGCCTGTCGAGTCTATTTGGATGAATCCGCAAGAGATTGACCTGACAAAAAAGAATGAAATCAGGCAAGTTGAAAAACTGTTGAATTTGCCGAAGGGAAAG
>CAZAUB010000290.1:0-4004 GCA_964488195.1 uncultured Methylobacter sp.
CCAATTGCACATCGGTCAGAAATGCGGCCGCGATTAAAACGCCATCGACAAAATTATGGATTCCGTCGCCGAGAATAATCAACGCGCCGGCCGACTTGGCTGTGCCGTGACTATGCCCATGATCGTGATCATCTTCTTCGCCGTGCGCCTCGCAACTGCCGGAATGACAATGCCGCCAGATCAGCAACTTTTCCAGTACAAAAAAACCGAGCACACCCGCTAAAATTGTCCCGGATAACGACTGAAATTGCTCCGGCTTAACCTCTGAAAATGCTTCGGGAATCAAACCCCAAAAGGCGACCGCCAATAATGCGCCTATCGCAAAACTGATCCCGTGCGGCAGCACCGCGTTCCTGCGATGATCCGGCAACAACAGGAAAACTGCGGCAGCCATAACGCTTAACACGCCGCCAACTGCGGTAAAGATGATAATTAATACCAGTAAACTCACTCTTTATTCTCTCCAAATTAGCGTAGCCATACGCCCTGTTTGTTTATCC
The DNA here is from genome assembly GCA_964488195.1 of uncultured Methylobacter sp. Taxonomy (GTDB): domain Bacteria; phylum Pseudomonadota; class Gammaproteobacteria; order Methylococcales; family Methylomonadaceae; genus Methylobacter_A. The sequence continues at coordinate 501 of CAZAUB010000290.1, forward strand.
CGACGATAGGAATAAAAACGTTCATGTTCGGTGACGGTACAGAAACCGCCGCCGTAAACTTTATCGATACCCAGCATAGCCAGATCGATTCGAGCCAGCTGATAAATGTCCGCCAGCCACTTGCCGCTTTGTTGCTCTTTAAAAGCCGTTATGAATGCGGCCGATTTCTCCAGAAAAGCATCCCGCACTTCAGCGCCAACTTCAAAGCAGTCCGGGCCGATTGCAGGCCCCAGCCAAACCAGAAAATCCCCCCTAACCCCCCTTTTGCAAAGGGGGGGATTAAGATCGAGCTGACCAGCCCCCCCCTTTGCAAAAGGGGGATCGAGGGGGATTTGCATTGCAGTAATGGTATTACCGATCACCCCTGCCAGCAATCCCCGCCAACCGGCATGAATAGCGGCCACTTGGCTTCCGTCTGCCGCGCAAACCATCAGCGGTAAACAATCCGCTGTCAACACCGCACAGACAACCCCGGACTCGGCCGTATAACTGGCATCGGCTTGTTGCAAGGGCTCGGTTGTTATTGCTTGTACCGCTCGATTGCTGTGTATTTGATCCAGCCAAACCGGCTCGTCAGGCAAACCCAGACATTCTTTAATAATCTGCCGATTTTGCAAAATCCTATCAGCGTCATCGCCCACATGCATGGCCGGATTAAGACTGGCGTAAGCGCCGCAACTGACCCCGCCTGTACGCAGCATAGTCGCCGCGTGAACATTGGCCGGTGCTGGCCAGTCCGGGGTCAGCCAGTATTTAATCGCGCTCATTTTCCGCCAACGCTTCCAGCAATCGGATCATGTCATCGGGCAGCGGTTGCTCCCATTCAAGGTATTCATCGGTAACGGGATGCTGCAAACCTAATTTTGCCGCATGCAAGGCTTGACGTTTAAAACTGCGCAATTCTTTTTCCAGCCGTTCGCTACAATCCGGCGGCATTTGAAAACGTCCGCCATAAACTTGATCACCCAGCAGCGGAAAACGGATATGCGCCATATGCACCCTGATCTGATGGGTGCGGCCGGTTTCCAGCTTAACCTGAACCAGCGTATGTCGGGTAAAGCGCTGGCTAACCCGGTAATGGGTCACCGCAAGCTTGCCATTCTCCCTGACCGCAAAGCGTTTACGGTCGGTAGGATGCCTGCCGATAGGTTCATCGACCGTACCGCCAGCCGTCATGCGGCCTCGGGTAATCGCCAGATATTCGCGGGTAATATTCCTGTCCTGTAGCTGCTGCGTCAGACTGTTATGGGCTTGCAAGGTTTTTGCAATCATTAGCAGTCCGCTGGTTTCCTTATCAATCCTGTGCACAATGCCCGCTCTGGGCAAGGTTTCCAGGTTGGCATCATGATTTAAGAGGGCGTTTAACAGCGTACCGTTCCAGTTTCCTACCGCCGGATGCACCACCAAGCCTGCCGGTTTATTGACAATTAACAGACTTTCATCTTCAAAAAGAATTTCCAGCGGAATGGGCTCCGGTTCGGCGATAACTACTATTTCCGCCTCGGCATCCAACGCTATCGTTTCACCTCCGACCAGCTTGTCTTTTGGCTTAAGCGCCAAGCCGTTGACTTGCACCCGACCGGCTTTAACCCAAGCTTGCAGCTTGCTGCGCGAATAATCCGTAAACAGTTCCGCCAGCACCTGATCTAATCGCATGCCGGCCATTTCAAATGGCACTTCTTCCGTCAATCTTGTCATAACAAGTTCTTCTGATTAACCCATTGTTAAGTTATACTCGCGGGATACTTCTAGCCATATCAAGTATCGCAGTTAAATCCAGCGAGAAAAACCCCTTATATTACAGCGTGTCGTCAACACTATGCGATTAATTTTAATTAAATTTTTATTTATCTGTTGTTTAGGCCTGTCTCTTCAAGGCTGTGAGACGCTTAAAAGCCTTGCCTCCGGTGATTCCGACACCACAGACGAATATGCCGACTGGGATGCCGAAAAATTTCGCGGCCAGGCCAAAACAGCGCTGGATAGCGGCAATTATGACAAGGCCATCAAGCTCTACGAAGCGCTTGAATCGCGTTATCCTTTCGGCGATGAATCCGCTCAAACACAGCTGGATATTGCTTACGCTTATTACAAAAATAGCGATCCTGAGGCCGCAATTGCCGCCGCAGATCGCTTTATCAAAATTAACCCGCGCAGCTCCAGCGTTGATTACGCTTATTATTTAAAAGGTCTGGTTAATTACAATCGCGGCATAGGCTTTATCGATCGCTTCCTGCCCACCGATACTTCGCAACGCGACCCTGGGGCTGCTCGTGATGCCTATGACAATTATTCCGAGCTTCTCCGCAGATTCCCAAACAGCAAATATGTTGCCGACGCCCAACTACGCATGATTGCGCTTAAAAACAATCTGGCGATGTATGAAGTTCACGTCGCCCGCTTTTACATGAAACGCAAAGCTTATGTCGCCGCCATCAACAGGGCGTCTGCCGTCGTTGACAAATACCAGCGTACACCTGCAGTCCCCTTTGCGTTGCAAATCATGCAGGAGGCCTACACTAAACTTGAACTGCCGGATCTGGCCAAAGATACCACCCGAGTCTATGAGCTAAACTACCCGAACGGCCCGCCGGTACCCGAACATAAAGACTCAACCTTTTCGCATAAGGTTTGGGATTTTATCGGCTTGGAAAAATAGGAATGGAACGCTGATGACGCGGATAATTAAGATCAGATAAGATTTTTTATTAAATTATCAGCGTTAATCATATTCATCTGCGTCATCAGCGTTCTATTGTATTTGATGGCTGAGTAGTTACGATTTTTCTTCGTGAAAATTTCTTAACCCTCAATACAAATCCACCGGATCGACATCCAGCGACCAGCGTACTTTTTTTGCCTGCTTGAGTTTTTCAATTTTCGGCATCAGCACATCGAGCAATGCATGCAATTCCGGCCTCTTGCTGCTCTGAAACAGCAATTGATAGCGATAAAGCCCCGCACGTCTGGCCATCGGCGCGGTAACCGGCCCCAAAATCTGGGTGCGGCCTTTGCTGTGTTCACGCGCCAGCTGGGCAACCGCATGTAAAAACAGCTTTGGCATCTCGGCATCTGTGGCCTGCACTCTTAATAACGCCTGATGACTGAACGGCGGCAATGACGCCTCTTTGCGCTCCGCCAACGCAGTTCTGGCAAAGCTGTTATAACCCTGCCGAATCAACGTTGTTAATAAGGGATGCTCCGGCTGCCGGGTTTGCATGATGACTCTGCCTGGCTTTTCAGCTCGTCCTGCGCGGCCTGAAACCTGCACGATCATTTGCGCCAGTTTTTCGGGGGCTCGAAAATCAATGCTGAACAAGCCGCTATCTACATCCAGTATCACCACCAGCGTCACACTGGGGAAATGATGGCCTTTTGCCAACATTTGCGTACCCAGGATAATATCCACTGCGCCCTGATTGATTTGCTGTAAATAATTTTCCAATGAACCTTTGCGCTGAGTGGAATCCCGATCCAGGCGAACAATCACCTTGTCGGCAAATA
>CAZAUB010000291.1:0-4003 GCA_964488195.1 uncultured Methylobacter sp.
TGTAATAGAACATGATCGCCAGATAAAACACCAGAAACGGCACATCCAGTATCAGCGTGACGGCAGCTCCGCTCAAGAACTCGCGGATGCTTTCTATACCGTGCAGACGCGCTACCAGCGTACCGGTGGAGCGATGTTCAAAATAGCGTAGCGGCAACCTGAACAGGTGCGCGAACACCTGCGCGCCCAACACCGAATCGATGCGGTTGCCGGTATGAGTCACCAGATACTGCCGCACCCAGCTCATCACCGCATTGAATACCATAAAGATAGCCATGCCGACAGCGATCACCACCAGCGTACTCATCGAGTGATGGACGATCACTTTGTCGATGACGGTCTGCGTGAACAGCGGAGTAGCCAAGCCGACCAATTGCAATGCCAGCGATGCCAGCAGCACATCGCGCCAAACCTTCTTGTGTTTAAGCAATTCCGGAACGAACCAGCGAAAGCCAAATTCCTTGTCTTCATCTTCATCATCCCCCTTACCCTTTTGACCTGCTTTAGGTGCGGCAAACTGCAACACATGTCCGGCGCAACGGGTCGTGAATTCAGTTAAAGGAAGATGTTGCGGCTCTTGGTTACCCGGCTCAAAGAATAAAATCGTGTCTTTTTCCAGCCTTACCAACAGTGCGAGACCATGCGTTTCCAATGGTTGCGGAACCTGCTCACCTTGCGCGGCGGCTTCATTTTCCTCTTTAGCAAGCTCCGGTTCATCTGGCGGATTAAGTGCTGCAAAGCATGGAAAGTTTAGATGTTCCATGTCCGCTTCCTTCACCTTGCGCCAGCGGCCTTTAAGCCCCAGCTCATGCAGGGCATGTTGCAAGAGTGCCGAATTATAGGGTGAAGGGAACTGGCGCAACACCATTGCCGCATCAAACGGCACACGATGCACCTGGCAGGCACATTGCAATGCCCAAATAAAAGTTTCGGTAGTAATCGGCAAGAGATGCTTCTTGCCGTTCACCATGCGGTGCAGCGCATCTCTCATCTTGGGCATAGGCGCGAACTTATTCGCACATAATGGGTTGTGCGTGCGAATACATTAGCACCTACCCATGCAGCCACTGCCATTATGTTAAGCGGATCAGACAAAATAACGGCTGATGTGGGGGCGACTTCAGTCGCCCATTGAGCAGTAGGTCGCTTGCTGACTTGGCGACTGAAGTCGCCCCCACAATCATGATTGTGTCTTAACTTAATGGCAGTGACCCATGCAGCACAACAACACGAAACAACGGAAGCTTCGCCGCTGGCTGTTTTTTCCAGGCTCATCGTTCGTGCCCTGCTTCAAACACTGCTTTTTGTACCGGGGAAAGCAGATATTCCAGCACGCTGCGGCTGCCCAGATTAATTTCCGCCGTCACTTGCATTCCGGGCGTGAGCCTGAACCGCTTTCCGGCGTTTTCCAGGAAGGCGCTGGGCAGACGAATCACGGCACGGTAACCCGGCTCGTCGCGTTGTCCTTTATCCGGCTCGGTCGCATCGGGACTCACCTGACTGACTTCGCCGTTAACCATGCCGTATTTTTGAAACGGATAAGCCGCCAGCTTCACTTGCGCATGTTGCTTGGGTTGTACAAAACCCGCATCCAGATGGGTGATCCACACTTCCGCTTCTATCGGGTCGTTCTTGGGAACAACAGTCATCACTACCGTACCGGGCGAAACCACGGTGCCGGGTGTGTGCGTGGCGATGTCCTTGACAATGCCGTCCTGCGGCGCTTTGAGTTCCAGCAGTTCGTGGTGGTGCGCCTGTTTCTCGCTTTCCTGTTGCAGTTTGCGGTACTCGCCTTCGGCCTGCACTCGCTCGTTTTGCAATTCCTGGCGATAGTTGGAAGTGATCTGGGCGATCTGTTGTTCTGTTTGCCGGATGGTAGAACACAGACTTTCTACGGTGTAGTTTTGCGCACGCAGCTCTTGTTCCTTTTCGATATGGTCGCGGGATTTCTCGTTGGCCATGAATTTGGAAACTGAGCCGTCTTTAACCAGTCGTTGAAACGCTTCGTCATGTTCCTTGTAAATCGGCACAGTCTGTTTGAGCTTGGTCTCGATTTCCAGCGCGCTTTGCAGCTCTTGTTGGGCTTTGCTTTGCTGGGCGCGCGCCGTTCCGAGTGCATCGGTGTAGGCTTTCCGGCGGGCAATGTACTGGGCGCTGATTTGGGCAAACAGTTCAGGCGGATCATCGCTATTTGGCTGGAGCGGAACATCCGCAAGTTGCGCATCGGCGCGGCGCAATTGCATGCTTTTAAGATGCAGTTCGCTATCCAGCGAACGTCCATCAGCGTCGGAGAACAGCGCATCCATGCGTGCCAGCACCTGCCCGGCATGGACTTCATCGCCTTCGCTCACCAGTATTTCCTTGACGATACCGGCATCGGCAGGCTGCACGATCTTGACCGAGCTTTGCGGCACCAGCTTGCCTTGCGCCACCGCGATAATATCCAGCCTGCCGAAGATCGACCATAGTAGCATGCTTAGCAACAGCGCCAGCAGACTCCACAACACTGCACGCGGCAACGGTGATGGCGGCTGGTGCTGCAAGCGCTGGATGTCCGGGGCAAAGTCGTAGGCGTCGGCCTGGAGTTTGTCGCGCCATTTTGTTGCCATTGATTAGCTCAGCCGCACCGCGCCAGTCTGCAAATCCTCCAGCGGGTGTAGCTGTTGGGCGGATGTACCGAAGTTGGTATCGCTTATTACCGTCTGCGCAGAAGCAACACCCATACCGGCCAGGCTGCCGTTCAGGTTGTACTGGTAGGCCAGATCACCGCCTAATGCCTCGGTATCGCTACCTGCCAGATGACTCGTCAGCAAGGAGTCGGTCAGATTCCATGCAGCCAGGGTGGGATTGGCCGCCAGTGCCTGGTCGAAACTTTTCGCCAACGCGGAAAAGTCGAAACTCTGCACTTGCCGGTTCACCATCGTATCAAGCGATGCCGGGTTGTAAGTCATGTTATCCAGCACGATTTGCAAGTTGACCACGCTACGATTGGCTGTATCAGTAAACCAGTTTTTCAGGATAATCTGGTCGTGAGCCTTTCCTGAACCTGTTGAAAGACTGGTGTCCAGTATCAAATCGCTTCCTGATTTGCTCATTGCTAAATCCTGATAACCGATACCGCCACCTAACGAAATGGTGTTGTCCGCACCCGTGCCGGCAACTACGGTATCTTGTCCATCGCCGCGATTGAAGGCGATGATGTCCGCGCCGGCACCGGTGGTGATGGTGTCATTGCCTGCGCCACCGATAAATAACTCATTGCCTGTTCCGCCGTTCAGCTTATCTGACCCGGTACCGCCATCGAACAGGTTGCTGCCTGATATGTCGGTCAAGACATTGTTACCTGAACCCCCTTGAAGAATGTTGTTATTGAGACTGCTGGCACCAGGATTGCCCGTTGAGGTACCGGCGCCATCGTTGAAATTGGTAACAAGGCCTGCCGGAACCGCGTCCTGCCCATTACCCACCCCTTCGTTGCCATGACTGATCGAAATGCGGAAAATATCCGAGGTAGCGAGGCTATCGACAGTGCTGCCTGTGGCGGCCACTTTGTCTGTCGCGGTCATCCTGATGTCCAAATAGCCGACCGTTTTCGGCGTCATACCGGAAAAAGTCTGGGTGACGGCATCGAACGTGAGCCAAGCCGGTAGCGGCGAGCTATCAGCCAATGTTGCCGTGTAGTCGAGCGTATCGCCTTGGTCAATGTCGGCGAAGCTCCCGGACGGCATCTGCCATGAAAAGAATTTATTGAATGTGAAGTCCTGATCTGCCAGCGGCGCAACCAAAACTGGGGCATCGTTCGTCCCCTTTAGGTAGACATCCAGCGCCGAAGAAACGCTGGCAATGCCATCCGTCACGGTAAAATCGAAATGCTCGGACACTTGTGCCGTGCGTCCCAGCGACTGAACCGCAGCAGAAGTGTTGTCCACGTTATAGGTGTAGCTGCCGTCCGCATTCAAGGTAAGTTGTCCATAGTTGCCTTGGCGGAGACCGGCATCGGCCA
>CAZAUB010000292.1:0-3995 GCA_964488195.1 uncultured Methylobacter sp.
AAAAGTAAAAAAAACAAAAAAGGCTGTTACGTCCCTGTCACACGTAACAGAACAATACACAACGAACCTTATTAAAGCTGAATAACATGAAATTAAACCAACGCTTTTCCCTTGATTCCCTTGCTCTTGGTTCTGAAGAAGATCAGAAGGGTTTATTGTTCGCTAACAATGACGGAATCACTGATTTGTCGGGTGTCAATGTTGTGGGTGCTTCGGTTGATACTGTTAGGCAGTTGTTTTATGGTGTGCCTAAAGCCTCTTTCCTTGAAAAGTTGGAAGGGCATGTTGAAATGAAGGATGAGTTCATTTGGCTAACCGGAAATGACCAGATTAATGATGATCGTTGGCATTTTAGCCGGATGGGTAAGGCTGGTGGTTATCGTTATAAGTTTCAAAATAATACTGTAGGTCTTGTTGTTCTGTTCGGTAGTTATTACGGCAAGATGGATCAGGAAGGCTCACATTTAAAAATTGAACTGTCCCCGCATTTTATTTCACAACGTACAGTCCCCGAGATTTGGGAATATCTTCATGGTGATTTCGTTGGCATTTCTCGCCTTTTTTTGGAAGAGCCTGAAGCAAAGGGTGTTGCTGTTCATTTGGCTTGTGATTATCAAGGTTTTAATTTGCCGGGGGATTTTGTTCGGAATTTGGTAACGGCTTCCAGGACAATTAGGGCTTATGACGGTCTTGCGTCTATTGATCTTACAGATTTTACTGATGCGGTTGGTACTTATGGCCGGGAAGGTCAAGCTAAAGATTATTTGATAGGCAAGCCAATAGCCGTACAGATGGCTATTTATGATAAAAGTTATGAAATGATTAAGTCCGATAAGGTTGATTACTGCCGGGAAGAATGGAATTGCTATTCCCTTGGTACTTATGACCCTACTCAGCCAGTGCGCCGGATTGAAGCGCGTTTGCATCACACGGTTATTCGAGAAATAGGCTTAGGGCTGGGTTTAGTATTTGAGGGTTTCAATCAAGTAGCCGACCATTTAACCGACCTTTGGCGGTATGCCTTGGAACGTAATCGATTAATGATCGACGGTGATGCTCGCGGTTATTTAAACCCTTTTTGGCAACTGCTTATTCAGGATGTTGTTTTTACCGTTCCCGCTCGGGGTGTGAAAATTTCGCGCAAAAAAAAAGAAGCGGTCGATCCAATAGCCAGAAACATAACTTCTGTGATTGGAAATCTCGTATCAATCATGGCTCGCCGTAATGATTGCACAGTCCGGCATGTGATGCGACAGATTCACAGATTGCATATATGGCCGGAAATTCAGACTTATTACAGGAATCGTGGGTTAGATGATGACGATCTGCGGGAGCAGGTTAAAAAGGGGCTTGAAAAAAGACGGTTGATCGGAAAAGCGGCATGAAAAGCGTTATGAGTATGCCGGCGTGAGTTATCACTTTGCTGCGGATTATGTTTCTTTGTGTTGTTTGATTTGTGGTAAGCGCGGGCTTTTATTACAAAAAGGTCCTAGAGTTATTTCTTATTGTTCTTCCGCTTGTCGTCAAAAAGCTTACCGTCAAAGAAAAAAGGCTGAATCATGACTATTGGTAATTTTTCTATTGTGCCTTGCAACGTTTGCCCTGGTACGGTTTTGTTTAAAACCGCTTTGATCTGGAAAGAGTCTGTTTTTTGCTCGGCGGATTGCTTGAGAAAGCATGTAGAAATTGTTCGGTTGAATAATGAACCGCTAAAAAAGCAGGCTCATGATAATTTTTTTAAAGTTGCATGATTACCAAGGTAGGTAAAAAGTACAGGTTGGACTTTAGGCCCGATGGTGTTGGTGGTAAGCGTATCGTTAAGCGGTTTGATTACAAGGTTGACGCTATCGAGTTTCAACGGATGTATGTTTCACGTTTATCTGAAATTCGGGCCGTTCAGGCCTTTGTTGATGATAGACGATTAAATGATCTTATTAAATTGTGGTTTGATTTTCATGGTCGTAGTTTAAAAAGTGCTGTTGATACTAAGAACAGGCTTTTTAAATTGTCTGAACTTTTGGGTAATCCCTTGGCTAAATTTATTGATCCTGAACTATTGGCTGGATACCGGACAACAAGGCTAAATCAGGGTATTTCACCTGCTACCCTTAACCGCGAATTGATTACCTTAAAGGCCTTGTTTCGTGAGCTTAAGCGGTTATCCGTTATCGATTATGACTCTCCTGTTTTAACTGTTCGTAAGCTTCGTGAGGCAAAAACCGAGCTTTCTTATTTAACTGGTTTTCAGGTTGAGCGATTGAGGGCCCAAGTTGATTTGACGACTAACGGGAGCTTGCCCTTTGTTGTTATGATCTGCTTGGTTACCGGTGCAAGATGGTCTGAAGCTGAGGGCTTGACGTTGAAGAATTGTATTAATCAGGGCTTTCAATTTGTTGATACCAAGAATGGCCATTCAAGGTTTGTTCCTGTTGAAGAATCTGTTTTTCTTTATATAAAAAACCGACTTGGCCAAGGTGATTTTCTGTCGTGTTACGGTGCCTATAGGTCAGCGTTCAAACGATCCGGGTTAAAGGTTCCGGCCGGACAATTGGCTCATATTCTGCGGCACACTTTTGCGAGCCACTTTATTATGAATGGTGGCAACATTGTTGCTCTTCAGAAGATATTGGGGCATTCGAGCTTGAACATCACCATGAGGTATTCCCATTTGTCGCCGGACTATTTGATTCAGGCGGTTCAGCTTAATCCTTTGGCGGGAAATGTAAGTGGTGGTAACAATGTGGTAACTTTATCTTTAGACACAAAAAAACCAGTTGGCCGAAAAGCCTAACTGGTTGATTTACAAAGCTTTGATGGTGGGTCGTGCGCGATTCGAACGCGCGACCATCGCATTAAAAGTGCGGTGCTCTACCGGCTGAGCTAACGACCCAACAAAGACCGCCTATTATACTGATTTATCCGCTTCTGGCAACGTTTTTTTAGCTTGCGTACCGCGTTGGATCTTGTATTCCCACCTCGGTAAATCCAACTTTTCTTAAGCGACAGGCATCGCATACTCGACATGCACGACCTTGCTCATCGGCAGAATAACAGGAAACTGTGCACTGATAATCCACACCCAACTCAATGCCCCGCTTAATTATTTCTGCCTTGCTGAGCGCGATCAGCGGTGTGTGTATGGTGAAATGCTCGCCTTCTACGCCCGCCTTGGTGGCAAGATTCGCTAATTGCTGGAACGCTTGGATAAATTCAGGCCTACAATCGGGATAGCCGGAATAGTCCACGGCATTAACACCGATAAAAATATCGGTTAGATTTAGAACTTCCGCCCAACCTAAGGCAAAGGACAGGAATATGGTGTTTCTTGCCGGCACATAGGTGACCGGTATGCCTTCCTGTGGCATGTTTGGCACGGCAATATGCTCATCGGTCAGTGCGGAGCCGCCAATCGAACTTAAACCCAGCTTGATGATTTTATGATCTTCGACTTGATAATCTGCGGCTATCTGCGCGGCCGCTATCAGCTCGGCATTATGCCGCTGACCGTAATCAAAGCTTAAGGCATAACATTTGAATCCCTGTTTTTTGGCAAGAGCAAGTACGGTGATTGAATCTAATCCACCGGATAGCAGGACGATGGCTTTCTTTTGCATGCTTGTCATGAGCTTAGCCGAATGGTCGGTTTACTTACCTTGGGCATCATCCCAAAGTATTTTATGTAGTTGAAGTTGAAAACGGACAGGCAATCTGTCCTTTAGGATCTTTTCGGCCAGATCGGTCGGGTTTTGTTGCCCCATCACAGGTGAAAATAATATTTCGCAGCGATTGGGCAAGTCATATTCGGTTAAAACGGCTTTTGACCAGTCATAGTCCTCGTCATTACCGATAACAAACTTAAGCTGGTCTTTTGCGGTTAGATAGTCGATATTTTGATAGCGGTTCCTACTTAATTCGCCGGAGCTGGGTGTTTTAAGATCCATGACTTTGACCACGCGCGGATCGACTTCCGACACATCAAGCGCCCCGCTGGTTTC
>CAZAUB010000293.1:0-2217 GCA_964488195.1 uncultured Methylobacter sp.
CCTAACCGAGAACCCGAATAACACGGCAAACGGCAATACCACCCCATTGGGATGGACGCTTTCCGGCGTGGCTGGGCAAATGATTAAGGGTAAGATCAACGAGTGGTAAAAGGCTTTTGGCCCAGTGATACACGAACGAACTTTCCCGTCCCCCGCTCCACCGGCGAATTCCTTTTCGGAATTTAATTACACGGGATGGAACGGCTAATCATCCTGCCTCGCCGTTTTGAAACTGGCAGACGCCCCCAACAGACCGACCATGAAGAAAGCTGTGCCGACAAGGGTGAAACGCAGATTCGTCTCCTGGATGGTCATGTCGCCGGTTGCGTAAAGCATGATAATGACGGCGACCAATCCCCAGCCAATAAAACGCAGCACGGCAGCTATAACGAGTTTACCTAGCGCTTCCGATTCGCTGACTGGCGTGTCCATTCGATAAGCCACAAAACCGCACATCAGCGCCGGCAGGATTCCCCAGCGCATATGTTCTATGAAGCTTTCCAGAAACCTGAAGTTATCTTTGTAGTAAGTTAACTCGAGAATAAGCGCTGATGCCGTGGTGCTGACAATGAACCCCGTTATCATCATTGCCATATAGAACCCATAGTATCGATCGGATTGCTCGCGTTGGTGCCTGAAGGCGAGCGTCCGTGAAATAAAGACGAGCGCTATCGGAAGGACATAGATCGGAATGGCATAGGCGACCCACCGGAGCGTAGTGTAATCAAAGTGCGCTAGCGGTTTATCGGGAAATAGAAAAGCATTGTGTAGCGAGACCGAAATTTCTCGACCCAACATGACCCCGATGGCGGTGGCAGCCGTGAAAAGCAGAACATATTTATAGGTGTGTTTCAGGCGGGCCTCGTGGATGTTGCCGCCGAGCTGCTTCACGGTTGCCCATATCTCATTCTCGCTTGCGCTCCCAAACACGACCAGAGAGGCGAGTAAGCGACAGAGCAGGCCGGTGAGCTGATCCAGTTCCTTTATCAAATTGACCGTCTTGGTATAGTGTGGTTCCGCTTCTTTCCAGACGGCAACTTTTTCCGACATCGCATTGTAAGAGATACAGATCGTTCCCCATTTCAGAGACGGTTCGTTGAAAAGGCGACGAAAGGACGATTGGTTGGCGTAGTTCTGTATCTGGTCAAAAAGAAGGCAATTATGAGCCCATTTATACTCGACCGTGGCGCTGGATTTTTCGAAATCACCGGGGTCGATGCTCGGCACCAGCAGGCGATTGCCGATTTGTGCTTTTAATCTATCGTCGACCGCCGACAATCTCGATGTAATTAGAGCGTTATAGACCTCTACCGCCTTTGTCGGAATTGCGAAAGCGTCATGGATGCTGTCCCTTAATATAAGTAAGGGATTAAACCTGCTTTCCCAGGCGATAAAAAAAAGAAACAGCCCGGCGGCAATCAAAGGTATGATCGTGTTTCCGTCCAAGCCATTGAGAAGATTCACCAATTCCCCAGACAGAAGGTTCTTCACGATGAGCGTCACAAGCGGTTCCACGGGCAGCCACTGCCAAGTAAGTAACCAATAAAGTGCTGCCATAAACGTGCAGTACGATGCGATCCCAATCCAGTAGGTGCTTCTGCGGATAAAGTATTGGGGTAGCGTCGGTTCAGCGCCTAACTGAATTCGGCGTTTTTGGAAGGACCGATAGGCGAGGAAGAATGCGGCCCCGGTGCCAAGAAACTGCACCGCAAAGTTAATCAAGAGTTCGGTAGTCATCGTGCGGCTGCTCCTACGTATTTTTCACAAGGTTTCGAGTATAGAAATAAGCCAAGTCCCGCCTAATTATAAACGCTCTTATTAAACAATTCCGGTCGTTTTTTACGCCAGTTTTGCAAAGCCAGGATTGACGTGATGTGGCCGAGAGCGCGTTGCGGGATCGAGTGGTTGTATTATAGCCGGACATAGCGCGTCAAGGTCTCTTCCATGCTTTGGGGTGAGTCGAAGCGGCCAGAACTTCCTGTATCCGTCCGTTGAAGCGCTCGATCATGCCGTCTCGGTGAGAGGAATAAGAAGGAAGAACACCGAACCAAGCCTTTGACGTTATTATCTAAATGACCACTTTCTGAAGCTGACCAGCCGTTCACAGAGCAGTTTCGAATGGCTCTTCCTGGGGCCGATACCGGCCAGTGCGGATGTGCCGAGGCACGAAGGGTATCAATATATTGAAATATCGAGATTCATCATGAAAGAGATACA
>CAZAUB010000293.1:2317-3995 GCA_964488195.1 uncultured Methylobacter sp.
GGCAAATAGAAATAACTGACGATATTGGTATCGACGACGATCATGGGCGACCATTGTCAATCGCGTTAGAAATTTCATCAATCGTAATCACATTTGCTTGAATGGCTGAACGTAATGACTCAACCCGTGCTAATTGTTCGGGTGGCGTTAATCTTTTTTTAGGCATCAACGCGCTTTCAAGACAAAAAATAACTTCACTGTTAATGCTGCGTCTGTGGATTTCGGCAGTTTGTTTTAGTGTGAGGTAAACGTCATCGGGAATGTTTTTTATAGTTAATGCAGGCATGATATGTAAACTCAATAGTCAGACTGTCTGCATTATGGTTGCATTACGGAACCGGGTCAACTTTGCTTATTTCTCGGGGTGTGATAAAAAATGCGGCTTTCGCGAAGCTGGAGCTTCGCCTTCGAGGTTCCCAATCTGGAGATTGGGAACCAGCGCAAACCCGGATTTGCATAACGTATTCGGATTGCTATTTTTCGCCCAGTTTTTTTCTTGCCCATGCCGGATGTCTTCGACAATCAAGAATGGCATAGACTCGTGCTGTTTGATTTTCAACACGATAATAAACAGCAAACGGAAATCGTTTTGATAATAATCGATAATATTTCTCGAAATAGACCTGATGAATTCCAGCGTTAATCATCAATGAATCAATGTCTGAAAAAAGTGTGTCCAGAAAATATGACCCCAAGCCTCCGGCCTGCTGCTCATAAAACCGGTAACCATCGATTAAATCCCGTTGCGCAGATCGCTGTATTTGGATTTTCATGAAAGCTGGTTGCGAATGTCCTTTTTTGCATCATTCCAATCGATAAAGGCATCGGTTCCATTATTAAGCATTTCTTCCCTTTGTTGTAACACTTCGGAATGCCAAGTCGGAGAGTTGATGTTATCTGCATGAGTACATAAACTGTCCCAAAGAGATTCCATGACTTGTATCTTTTCTGTGACCGTCAATTGTTCTATTTGAATGGCTGTCATGGTGATCTCCTAAATGTTTCGCTAGTTCCCAAGCTCCAGCTTGGGAATTCGGTTTTGCTATCTTAACTATTCGCTAACCTGGGCAATCCAGTCTTGCAGGTTGTAATAGTTGGTAATGCGGGCAACTTTGTTGTCGCGGATTTCAAAAAAAGCACCGGCCGGCAGGCGGTATTTTTGCCCCTGTGCGGCAGGCAAGCCTTCGTCGGTTTTAATGTATTCACCCAACACAACAAATTCGGCAGCGGCGCGTTTGCCATCGGCTGTCGCCATGATGACCATATCGACCAGCTGTTCTTTGTAATTGTTGTTCATGCACGCCATAAACTGCGTGAATGCGGCTTTGCCGATTTCACGTTTGCTTTGGTTGATGTCGTGGATGACATCGTCGGTGAGCAGGTTAAGAAAAGTATCCATGTCACCGCCGTTGAATGCGGCATAGTATTGTTCTATCAGGTTGATGCTTTCTTGGTTCATAGTTATTTTGTGGTTAAGTTTAAAAATTAGGTTGTCCAGACTTCGGCTAATAAGTCTGGGTGGCGGTCAAGCACCGTCTGATCAAGATTAAGTTTTTTACGAAGCTCCGCAATAAATCCAGGATCAACGTAGTAAATTCAGCTTAGAGTCTTGGGAGCGGCTTCGCCTAAGGCATAAGTATCTACCCCTACTCGTCATCCCGGCAAGGAATGCCGGGAT
>CAZAUB010000294.1:0-3991 GCA_964488195.1 uncultured Methylobacter sp.
TGGTTGTAGACAGTTTCCAAAACAATGCTCATGACGTCCTTTTCAGAAAACATACCCAGCAAGCGGCCTTGTTGATCGACAACAGGAGCGCTGGTGATTTTATGATCCAGTAATTTCTTTACGGCATCGACCACACCGGTATCCTTGCCAAGCGTAACCAACCTTTTCGACATATAATCTGCGACAGTAATTTTTGCCAGCATGATGAACCCCTATTGTTGTTTATTATTATAAAAAGTTTTCAGATTCTTGATTCAAATGAGCTTCCGCTTCCATTTTCTTTCTTTTATCACATTTTTCCACACAAACACAATCTGCGTTGTTCGCAGCACCGCCACATGATCCTTTAATAGCGCGCCTGCCAAAAATAACGCCTATCGCCATAATGGCAATAACAAAAGCCATGAAAACAAAAGTTACTAAAAAATAAGTCATCGTATCACCTCATAAAGTTTGTATAGGCCTGTAATAAAAAAACGAGGATGGAGCTAGTCCAACCTCGTTTTCTTTATTCCACGCTGCCCTCCCCCAAAAATTAGAATCATCCAAGGGAGAAGAACATCCTGTCAGTTAACCGCCAAAGTCATCCAACATGATGTTTTCCGGCTCTACGCCATTATCCAACAGCATCTTGATCACCGCTGAGTTCATCATCGGCGGCCCGCACATGTAAAACTCACAATCCTCTGGAGCCGGATGGTTCTTAATGTATTCTTCAAAAAGCACATTATGAATAAAGCCTGTGTAACCTGTCCAGCTATCTTCCGGCAACGGATCAGACAACGCGACATGCCATTCAAAATTGTCATTTTCCTTGGCCAGCATATCGAAATCTTCCACATAGAACATTTCGCGTTTGCTACGGGCGCCGTACCAGAAAGTCATTTTACGCTTGGATTTCAGCCTGCGTAACTGATCAAAGATATGCGAACGCATCGGCGCCATACCGGCACCACCGCCCACAAACACCATTTCCGCTTCAGTCTCTTTGGCGTAAAACTCGCCATAAGGCCCTGAAATAATACATTTATCGCCGGGCTTCAGGTTAAAGATATACGAAGACATGATGCCTGGCGGTACGCTATCCGATGCACCGGGAGGCGGTGTCGCAATACGTACGTTCAACATGATTTCTTTTTCTTCAGGATAACTCGCCATCGAATAAGCGCGTAACGTAGGCTCTTTTACATCAGAAACATAACGCCAAAGATTAAACTTATTCCAATCATCGCGGAATCTTTCTTCGATGTCGAAACCACTGTATTTGGCGACGTATGCAGGACATTCAATCTGAATGTAACCGCCCGCGCGATACTTGATTTCTTCACCTTTCGGCAACTCCAGCACCAGTTCTTTAATGAAGGTGGCGACATTGTGATTTGATTTAACCGTGCATTCCCATTTTTTAACGCCGAAAACATCGTCTTCGACTTCAATGTTCATGTCATGTTTAACCGAAACCTGGCAAGAAAGGCGCTCGCCGTGAGCCGCTTCCCGCTTACTGATATGGCCTAATTCAGTGGCTAAAATTTCTCCGCCGCCTGAATGTACTTTGACTTTGCATTGTCCGCAAGTACCGCCGCCGCCGCAGGCTGATGAAACGAACAGACCGTTATCAGCCAACGCGGTTAATAATTTCGACCCTACCGGCACATGAATTTTCTTTTCATCATTGATCAGGATTTCAACATCCCCTTCAGCGACCAATTTGCTTTTAGCACCGATAATCACAAATACCAGTGCGATCACAAAAGCCGTGAAAATAATAATCCCTAATAGAATTTCAAGCATGTCGCACCCTTAAAGTTGGATTCCAGAGAAAGCCATGAAGCCAAGCGACATCAGACCCGCAGTTATAAAGGTAATACCCAGACCTTGCAAACCAGCAGGTATATCACTGTATTTGAGTTTTTCGCGTACCCCTGCCATGACGGTAATAGCCAGCGCCCAACCAAAGCCGCTGCCTACGCCGTACACGACGCTTTCGGGCAGATTGTAATCACGCTCAATCATAAACAAACTGCCGGCTAAAATCGCACAGTTTACCGTGATTAAAGGCAAGAAAATCCCTAACGCATGGTACAAAGCAGGAAAGAATTTATCCAGAATCATTTCCAGAATTTGCACCAACGCCGCAATAACGCCGATACAGCTTAACAGCGCCAAAAAGCTTAAATCAACGCCGGTAATACCCATCCAGGATAAGGCGTCTTCCTTTAACAAGGCGTGATAAATAAAGTTATTGGCCGGTACGGTAATAATTTGCACCATCATGACCGCAATACCCAAACCCATCGCCGTCGAGATTTTCTTGGAAACCGCGATGAAGGTACACATGCCCAAAAAGAAGGACAGTGCCAGGTTTTCAATAAAGACAGCCTTTATGAATAGACTAATATAAGCTTCCATTAGTGATGCCCTCCTTCACCATGAGCAATCGACAGGATTTTGAAATCCGCTTGTTCAGCTTGTTTCGGCTTCCATTGACGGACAGCCCAGATGAGCAAACCGATGATAAAAAATGCACTCGGCGGCAACAGCATCAAGCCGTTTGGATCATACCAGCCGCCGTCTTTGCTAAGCTGTAAGACTTCAATGCCCAGTAATTTACCTGAACCCACTAGCTCCCGGATAAAAGACACGATAATCAAAATCAAACTGTAACCCAAACCATTACCGATACCGTCTATAAAGCTTTCTAAAGGCGGATTTTTCATCGCATAACCTTCAGCGCGCCCCATCACGATACAGTTGGTAATAATCAGACCCACGAATACCGACAATTGCTTGCTGATTTCATAAGCAAACGCTTTCAATATCTGATCTACCACGATAACCAGCGAGGCAATAATGGTCATCTGCACGATGATCCGGATGCTGCTGGGAATATGGTTTCTGATCGCACTGATTGCCGCACTGGAACACGCCGTCACCATGGTTAACGCCAGCGCCATAATCAGCGAAGTCGACATTTGCGAGGTCACCGCCAACGCCGAACAAATACCCAGAACTTGTAAAGTAATCGGGTTGTTGTCAACCAACGGCTCTATCAGCACTTTCTTGGTTTCATCAGTTAAAATTTCATTCATAACTTAACTCCTTTAACCGCTCTTACTTTAGCTATATATGGGGCAAAACCTTCTTTACTCATCCAGTATCTGACCAGATTAGTCACACCGGTGCTGGTTAACGACGCGCCCGCCAGACCATCGACCTGGTATTGAGAACCCGGTTTGCTGTTATCGACCACGCCCTTAATCAGGCTCAACGCAGGCTCGCCAATCTCGGCGCTCTCAATCAGGCCTTTTTCCAATGAAGCTTGCTCGGTTTCGGCATAGACTTTTTTGCCTTTCCACAGCGCGCGCCAGTTAGGGTTAACCACCTCGCCGCCCAATCCCGGAGTTTCCGCCTGATCGTAAAAATTGATGCTTTGTACGGTTTGTCCATCAGGATCCAATGACAGGAAGCCATATAGCGTTGACCATAAGCCGTAGCCGTGTACCGGCAGAATAACCGACTTAAGCGCACCCGCCTCTTTGACCAAAAAGACCTTGGCGTATTTAGCCTTCACCCTGATATGAGCAATATCTTTATCCTTCGGAATAGCAACGCTCAAAGCAGGATCTTTCGCCGCTTTGCGCTGGTCGTATTCAGCAGGGTTCATATCCTCAACATAATCGCCTGTTTCCAGGTTGACGATTTTAGCTTCGATTTTTTCCGCAAACGCCTTGTCAATATCGCTGCCTTCCTGAAGCAAACCCGCCACATCAAGAATATTCTTTTTCATGTCCAGTTCTTTGTTATGGACTTGAAAAGGCTTTAAGGCAACCGCAGAAAATGAAACCAGAACCGCGCAAACCAAGCAAAGCGCCACCGCAATGGCAATGGTTTTTTCCAGACTATCATTACCTAAGGCAAGAACCTTATCCCGGTAAACTTTAAATTTTTGGTAATGCTCGCAATTATCCAGTGCGACGCATATTTTATTGAA
>CAZAUB010000295.1:0-3988 GCA_964488195.1 uncultured Methylobacter sp.
GACATCGGCGTAGGGCCTTCGGAATGGGCATCGGGCAACCAGTTATGCAAAGGCACTAGGCCGATCTTTGTGCCGTAACCGATCAGCAAAAAAACAAAGGCGATTTCAAGAATTTCCGGGTTTAATTTATCGGCATTTTCGTAAAGTACCGACCATAACAAAGCATTCTCGCCATCGCCGATCTGCACCGCCGCGTAATACAGCAAAATGGTGCCGAACAAGGCTTGGGCTATGCCCACGCCGCACAAAATAAAATACTTCCACGCCGCCTCAATCGACTCCGGCGTACGGTACAAACTGACCAGCAACACGGTTGCCAGTGTCGCGCCTTCCATCGCCACCCACATGATACCCATATTATTGGTGGTCAACACCAGATACATGGCGAGCATAAAGCCCTGGAACATCGAGTAATACAGTTTTAAGCGCTTGTCGCTGAGCTTGCCGATTTCCTTTTCATGCGCCATGTAGGGCGAGGAAAATATTGACGTGGTGAAGCCGACAAAAGCCGTCAACACAATCAGATACACATTAAACGGATCGATCAAAAAGGCCTTGCCTGATGAAATAATCGTACCCTGATTGAGTACGTTAATCGCCAGCCAGATGGTCGCCAGCAAGCAAATGCCGTTGAACCGGATATTGATTTTTCCGGTGTCTGCTCTGTGCCCCGCCAGCGCAAAATACAGTATGCCGACCAACGGTATCAATAAGACCAAATAGACGGCAATCATTTGTCCACCTCGTGCAGCTTGTTTAACAGATCGACGTCCAGCGAATCGATACTGGTACGGATGTGCAGGAAAAAGATGCCGAACAGCACGGCAGCCACCAGCACGTCGAACGCGACACCCAGCTCAACCACCATCGGCATGCCGTTGGTGGCGACGATGGCCGCAAAAAACAAACCGTTTTCTATCGACATAAAACCGACCACGTGGGCGATAGCCTGCCGATGCGAAATCATCAGCAACATGCCCAGCAGCATCACTGACAAACTGACCGCCAGGGCATTCACCATGACCACCGATGAGGATTGCACAACCGGATGCAGCACGTAATAACTGAACACCATCAAACTGGCTCCACCCATCATCACGGCGGTTTTATTGTTTAAGGCTTCAATATCGCGATGCATATTCATTTGCAGAACCTGCCGTCTTAACATCCACGGAATAAATATGACTTTCAGCACCAAAGTCAGTACCGCAGAAATATACAGATGATGATTATCCAGACTGTAGGCTGCCAAGGCCGTGGTCAAGGTCAATAAAAAACCCTGCATCGCAAACACGAAGATCAGACGCAGCAACCGCCCCTGCCCTAACATAAGAAACGAGGTAAGCCCCACCAATGCAGCCATTGACAATATGGCCTGCGTATAAAAATCCAGTTGTTCAATGTTCATGAGTGAGATCCCAAAAGGCTAAAGGCGATTTGTCCACGAAAAACACGAAAAAAAACAGTCGAAATAATCGTGTTGCCGGTCTTTTCGTGCTTTTCGTGTCTTTCGTGGACGATGCTTTTGGTAGATTCTCCTCTGATTATTTTCGTGCTTTGTGCGTTGCCTTTCGCCTCAATCATCTCGCAGCCTCCAAAATAATGTGGCTCAACATCCCAAGCAGCCCTAGCAAATAGGCGAAACTCAAATATTCCTGAACACGAAACAGGCGCATTTTTGCAACCAGCGTTTCTGCTATTGCCAGAACAATCGCCAACACTGCAAGCTTGCCCATAATGGCCAGCAAGCCGTAGCCTAACGCTTGAGCGCCAAAGGTTTCGGCGATGCCCCAGGGCAAAAAGATATTGGCGATCAGCACGCCATACAACATCAGCTTCAACTGACTGGCCCATTCAATCAGCGCCAAGTGACGGCCGCTGTATTCAAGAATCATCGCTTCATGAATCATGGTCAGCTCCAGATGCGTCGCAGGGTTATCCACTGGAATGCGCCCGGTTTCAGCGACGGCAACCAGTACCAAGGCCGCCAACGCAAATACAAACGAAGGCCGTAAAACCAATCCTTCATTGAGCACATGGCTGATAGCAAACGATAAATTGGTCGTTGAGGCGGTCATGGTCAGGGTGAAAATCGCCATCAACATCGCCGGTTCCGCCAGCGATGAAATGGTCATTTCCCGCGATGAGCCCATGCCGCCGAATGCGGTGCCGATGTCCAGACCTGCCAGCGCCAGAAAGAACCGGGCGAAGGCGAAAAAACCCACCATCACAATCACATCGGCGGTGGCCGAAGTCGGTAAATCAACGGCAATCAGCGGCACAACGGTCGCCGCCAGCACTGTCGCCGAAAAGATAATGTACGGGGCTTTGATAAATAACCACGAAGCCTGTTCTGAAACGACGGGTTGTTTATACGTTAATTTAATTAAATCCCTATAAGGCTGAAAAATAGACGGCGCTTTGCGATTCTGTAAGCGACATTTGCAGCATTTGATCCAGCCTGCCAATAACGGAGCCAGTACGACAAACAGTGTGGTTTGTAAAACAGCTATTAACCAGTTCATCAGCTAATCACCCATAACAAAATAATTAACGTCACAAACGAATAGCCAAGATAAACCCGGATATTGCCTGTTTGAATGCGCCCCACGACTTGGGCTAATTTGTTGACCCCGTGCTCTATCGGTGCATACAAACGAGGCCAACTATGATCCTGAATCTGCAAGCGATAATGAACCGCCGCCACATCCTGATTCATTGCGCCTCGCATGTCTTTGTCGATCTGCTCGTCTATAATCCAGACTTTGGCGAAAATACGCCGGAACGGCATCGTAAACGCGCTGCTGGTGTATTGCATGCGATGGGTTAATCCGCCGAAACCGCAGTCCCAGGTTTCGGCTGTGCGTAGCGCCGTTGCAGGATCGCGGCGTAAATACCAATAACAAACGCAACCGGCAATCAGCGCGCCGATCAGAACCAACGGCGGGGCATAAGAAGCTTGCTCAATAGAAACCGGAGCCAGCCACAGCCAGCCTAAAGCGGCGTCATTGGGCAATGTTTCGCCTAATAATTGCCCTGCGACATTATTGATCAGGCTGATGATCAGGCCCGGAAAAATCCCGAACAAAAAGCACAATCCGGCCAGTATCGCAGATCCGGCCAGCATGCCTTTATCCTCAATCTCATGCGCTTTCTCGCAATGATGTGAACGGGGCAGTCCTAAAAAGATCAAGCCGAATACTTTGACGAAACAGGCTGCTGCCAACGCCGCCGTCAGCGCTAATGCAGCGGCGGCGACCGGTATCAAACTGCGCAATACGCCATTGTCCAGCACATCGACCTGCAATGCGGTCTGGAAAGCCAGCCATTCCGAAACAAAACCGTTAAACAAAGGTAATGACGAGATGCTCATACAGCCGATCAAAAACAACACGCTGGTTTTCGGCATTTTTTTAATCAACCCGCCCATCATGTCGATGTTTAACTGATGCGTTTGATGATGAATAATGCCCGCGCCCAGAAACAGCAGGTTCTTGAATAACGCATGATTGAAGGCATGAAATAACGCCGCCAACAAACCCAGCGCCGCCAGATGCGGATGACCATTTGCCATGAAGATCATCGACAGCCCCAGCACCATAAAAATAATGCCGATGTTTTCGACGGAACTGTATGCCAACAGGCGTTTTAAATTGGTCTGCATCATCGCGTACAAGATACCGCCCAGCGCCGAGATAGTACCCAGTATCAGCAACACCACTCCCCATTGCCAATGTACATCGCCGAGCAAATCAAAGCAAAAACGAATCAGCCCGTACAGCGCCACTTTAAGCATCACACCGCTCATCAACGCGGAAATATGCGACGGCGCCACCGGATGCGCTTCCGGCAACCAGACATGCACAGGGACAATTCCGGCCTTCATGCCGAAACCCAGCAGCGCCAGCATAAAGGCGATGCTTGCCCAGGTTGCTGACAAGTGCGACTCACGCAAGGCATCAAAGGTAAAGCCGTCCGTAAAACCGGC
>CAZAUB010000296.1:0-1759 GCA_964488195.1 uncultured Methylobacter sp.
CGAATCCGGGCAATGTGCCGGAAACACCAGTTCTCGCTGTCGCTCGAACAGGCTTATTCCGGCCTACAGGTTCGAAACCAGCTCAGCTTGTCATGCAGCGTTACTACCGTGCCGATAATGATCAAAGTTGGTGGCTTGATGTCCTGACTGGCAACCTTACCCGGCAATGTCGCCAATGTGCCGGTAATCACCCGCTGGTTGGACGTAGTGCCTTGTTGCACAATGGCGATAGGTAAATCTTTGGGGCTGCCGTGCGCAATTAAAGATTGGCAGATTTTTTCCAGGCCAACCAGTCCCATATAGATGACGATGGTTTGATTGGGCGCTGCAAGTTGCGTCCAGTTTAAGTTGATCGAATTATCCTTCAGATGTCCGGTGACAAAGGTGCAGGATTGCGCATGATCCCGATGGGTTAGCGGGATGCCTGCGTAGGTTGCACAGCCGGAAGCCGCAGTAATGCCCGGAACTACCTGGAAATTGATGCCTTGCTGCATCAAGGTTTCAATTTCTTCGCCGCCGCGACCGAATATGAACGGATCGCCGCCTTTTAAGCGCACCACCCGCTTTCCGGCTTTAGCCAGTCCAGCCAGCAGGGTATTAATCGATTCCTGCGGCAGCGCATGATTTTGCCGTTGTTTTCCGACATAAATCTTTTCTGCATCCCGGCGCGCCAAATCGAGTATTTCCGGCGAAACCAGCCGGTCATAAACGATTACATCGGCCTGTTGCATTAACCGCAGTGCGCGAAAAGTTAACAAGTCAGGCGCTCCGGGGCCTGCGCCAACCAGATAGACTTCGCCGAGGTTAGTGTCTTGTTCTTGTTTAAGCAGGGTTTGCTCTAATTGCTGTTCTGCTTCTTGTTTTTTGCCGGAGAAAACCAGTTCAGCGACCGAACCCTGCAAGACGTTTTCCCAGAAAATCCTGCGCTGGGCAGGCTGTTTAATATGATGCTTGACCTTATCTCTGAACTTATCAGCCAGATCAGCCAGTTGACCATAGGCCGGAGGAATTGCAGCTTCTATTTTAGCCCTGAGCAAACGGGCTAATACCGGTGCAGCACCGCCGGAGGATACCGCAGCAATAATCGGTGAGCGGTCGATAATGGCCGGAAAAATAAAGCTGCAAAGCTCGGGATTATCGACCACATTAACAGGGATATTTTGCTCATCAGCCGTTTTGGCAACCAAGCGATTGGTTTCTGTATCATCAGTCGCTGAAACCACCAGCCTGAATTCGCCAAGATCAACAGGGGAGAAGGGCTTTTGCAGCAGCGTTAGGTTATGAGTCGCTTGTAGGCTCAATACCGTGGGACTTATCTCGCTGGCGATCACGGTGATGTTTGCACCGGCCCGTGCCAGCAATTCAATTTTTCGGGCGGCGATTTCGCCTGCACCGACAACCAGACAAGCCTGGTCTTTAAGCTTTAAAAATATGGGAAAATAATCCATTGAGTTACGATGATTCTTGGATTTAAAAGAGGATGGTATTATAAGCGCACCCAACTTAGTTGAGAAAACTTAAAAACCCATGATCGAATTTAACCTGGAAGTTGATGCCAGCGGATTGAACTGTCCATTACCGTTGTTGCGCCTGAAAAAAGCCTTGATGGACATGGCTAGCGGCGATGTCGTCAAAGTGATCGCAACCGATCCTGCCGCACACCTGGATTTTGGCGTTTATTCCGACCAGACCGGGCATCAAATCGTTTACTTGATAAAAGAATCTAACAAGCAGATTTTTTATTTCAAAAAGAAATAGC
>CAZAUB010000296.1:1859-3947 GCA_964488195.1 uncultured Methylobacter sp.
TGTTCATAGGAAAGGGCGGCATGAGCCGGGCTGGTGGAGGGAAGACGCATATAGCTGACCGGAACGGTGCTGACGGTAGGCAACACATACCGCCGGTACGCCGACTCCGCCTTTGCCCCGTTGAAGAACACCGCACGGATTTTTTCATGGGTACGAAAGAAGCTCCGAAAGTCATTTACAGTGATGGAGTCAGCGGCTATCCTTGCGTCCAAGCTGCCGACTCGCGTGCAGGATTGCAACACATCCCAGAGTGCGATATGGGCTGTCTTCAGTTCGTGTAGCCGAGCGTCATATGAAGATTCCGGATCAAACTCAAGCAATTGGGCCATGATTTTCCAGAAGGCATTGCGGCGATTCGCATAGTACTGACTTGCCGCCAAAGACTCTTGTCCCGGCATGCTGCCCAGAATTAATATTTCCGCATTCGAATCTGCGATTGGCTCGAAACAGAATAAAAGTGGTTTTGTCATGATAGCCCGCTCGAAGGTATCGTTAGGTAAATTCACTGCTTCCATTCGACATCCCCAAACTTATCCAATTTCTCAATTACCGCTTGTTCGTTCCTATACTTGCGCCTGAGTTTCTGAGCAGCTTCGTAGGAGTCAGTGCAGTACTGCTTAATTTGATTAACGATGAAGTCCCTTCTTTCACTTTCTTCAATTGTCGTACCTTCAGGCCATGGCTCTTGGCGGAAATGTTCGCAGAGTTCACGCCGTTCAATAAGCTTGAGCACCTCCTTCGGGAGTTCAGCAGCCGCAAGTATAGGTGTCGCAAGCAGAAAGAAGAGCACCAATATATTGCGCATAATCAACAAGTCGTGCATATCTATACTCCATCCTTAATTGGCAACAATGGTTTCCGAGGTTGTATGTTTAGCAGAATAACCCAAACGGTGTAATTAATCAGGACAGTTTCAAAGTTAGATTTATAATGCCGGTAGAAGTCAGCGCAAGTAATCAAAATAAATTCCCCAAATACAATCTTGAGTTTAAATAAAATGGTTAAACGAAGTATTTTTAGAAAACTTCTCGTTACGATGGTGGGTTTAATTATTGCCTTGTTGACGATGTTGACCTTTGTTCAGATTGAGTTTCAAAAAAAGGTGTTTGAAAAGGAATTAGAAAAACGCATTGTGCTGATGAAAGGAAGATTAATCGATGGCGGACATATTTTATCGGATAGTTTAGTCGATCAAGTTAAGAATGGAATCGCTTCAGTTAACCTTTCCCTGGTTGCCGACCAGTTAAGAAAAGCGGTGCAGGAAAATAAGGAGCTTCATTACATTATATTAATGGAAGCTTCAGGGAAAGCCTATATTCATACGCTAAAGCCGTTGCTGGAGATGGAAATTTTATCCGAAAAAGAGGATTTGTTTGCAGTGGATCAAAAGACAGCAACGATTAATGAGTATGTCAGCGACGGAAAATCCATTATGGAATTTATCATGCCGATTCAAGTGAGTTCCAAGCCTTGGGGTGTACTTCGACTGGGTTTTTCTTTGGATATTCTTAATCAGGAGATTGTTAATTCACGAGAGGAAAGTACCCGTCAAATTCGCGAAATGATAAAGCGGTTATTAATAATTACAGCCTTTTTTATCCTGATTGGCGCCTTTGTCGTATTGCTCGTATCTGAGCGCCTGTCCAGGCCACTGATGTATTTAACCCGATTGGCAAATGAGTTGGCTCAAGGTAATTTTACGGTCAGCGACAAGGTGAAAAAAAATCGCCAGGACGGCGAAATTGGTGCATTAACGACTGCGTTTGTCCAAATGGCAGGAAGTCTAAAAATTTCTTACGATAAGCTTGAAGAATACAGCCGAACCTTGGAGCAAAAAGTAATAAACCGCACCTCCGAATTGGCCGAAGCGCGAGATCAGGCTATTGCCGCTGATAAAAGCAAATCCGAGTTTCTTTCGATGATGAGTCATGAGATTCGAACGCCGATGAATGCCATCATCGGTATGACCCGGTTAGCATTGCAGACAACGCTGACTGCAAAACAGCAGGATTATTTGACTAAAGTTCAGATTTCTTCACGTGCATTGCTTGGGATCATTAACGATATTTTAGATTTTTCTAAAATCGA
>CAZAUB010000297.1:0-3929 GCA_964488195.1 uncultured Methylobacter sp.
GTATTCTGGGTAGGCGCTATATTTGTCGGACTGGTTATCGTCATAATGACCTTGCTCAGCGAATGGGCGGCACAAACCTACCGCATTCTTGCACTGCAATGCCCCTGGTTTCATTTTGTCATCCCGCCAGTTGGATTGGGCTTTACAGCATGGCTTACATTTCGTTTTTTCCCAGGCAGCGAACGTAGCGGTATCCCACAGGTTAAAACAGCACTAGAAATTGCCGACAATCTAAAAGAAACATCTAAATTAATTTCCTTAAGAATCGCTTTCGGAAAAATATTCTTACCGATTATGGGTTTGCTTTCCGGAGCTTCAGTCGGCTTTGGCGGCCCCGCCGTGCATGTCGGGGCATCTGTGATGTTGTCACTGGGTAAAGTGATTAAATTTCCACCTCATTATTTAGAGAAGGGTTTAATTTTGGCGGGCAGTGCTGCCGGTTTTGCCGCGATGTTCAGCACTCCGTTGGCGGGCATTATTTTTGCCATTGAAGAAATGGGCCGAACCTTGGAAGAAAGAATCAGCAGCCTAGTGTTAACCGCTATTATTTTTTCCGGCGTTACCGCCTATGCGTTATTAAACAGCTACATTTATTTTGAGGATGAATCACTGGTCATGCCAATGGGGCAAAGCTGGTTTGCTATACCGTTATGCGGGATTATCGGTGGATTTCTGGGCGGTTTATTCAGTAAAGTTACTATTCTCGGTAGCCGATTGCTCAAGCGTACCGGCATCTCTATTGTTGTGACCGCTATAGTGTGTGGCGGAATCATTGCTACAGTAAATTATTTTTCTAATGGCGCTACCGTGGGCACCGGTTATCAACAAACCAAGGCCATATTACACAGCGCTCAATCTATGGATCCTTCTTATCCGTTCCTTAAAATGCTCGCTACTTGCGCAACTTTCTTTAGCGGCATACCCAGCGGTATTTTTGTTCCGTCACTTGCAACGGGCGCCGGTTTTGGCGTTAATCTTGCGAACTGGTTTCCGATAGCGCCTGCTTCGGTGATGATTTTATTGACGATGACCGCTTATTTCTCGGGTATGCTGCAATCGCCGCTCACTTCATTTGTGATTGTCATGGAAATGACCAACAGCCATGAAATTCTGATTCCGTTGATGGCTACCGCTTTTTTTGCTAGCGGGACAGCAAAATTGATAAATCCAATACCTTTGTACCTTGCGTTGTGCGATGCCTATAAACTTCCTTCAAACAAGCAAGACAAAACCAATGAAAACTAAAGCTTGCTTCTCGATCAGCGTCAGAATAGTGTTGACACCTCACACGCAATTGTCTGGATAAAATTGACAAAGATCCAGACCGATGCCTTAAAGAAAAAGAAGGTAACGTTATGAAGCAATCTCACGAAAACTCTTCTCCTATAACGTATCACAAAGAATCTTATACCTGTGCCATGCACCCTGAAGTTCACCGGGAACAACCGGGAAGCTGTCCAAAATGCGGAATGGCGTTAGAGAGAGTGGTGGATAGGGCTCTCGAAATTCGTACTGAATATGTATGCCCGATGCATCCTGAAATTATTCGCAATGAGCCGGGTTCCTGCCCCAAGTGCGGCATGACGCTGGAACCTCGCAATGTTACAGCAGAAGATGAGGGGGAAAGCCAGGAACTCATCGATATGAGCCGGAGGTTTTGGGTCAGTACAGCGCTGTCGATACCGGTGTTCATTCTGGCGATGGCCCACGACCTGATGCCGGAATTAATAGCTGACTTCTTGACCCTCCATACCTTGCAATGGCTTGAATTTGCCTTGGCCACACCGGTCGTTTTGTGGGGTGGCTGGCCGTTTTTTCAACGCGGCTGGGCTTCTGTTATTCATCGCAGCCTGAATATGTTTACCTTGATCGCATTAGGTGTCGGTGTTGCCTGGATTTACAGTGTGGCAGGAACTTTTTTTCCGCAGATTTTTCCACTGCTGATGCGCGCTGAAAATGGCGCTGTGGCGGTTTATTTTGAAGCGGCCGCAGTGATTACTGCATTGGTATTATTGGGACAAGTGCTGGAATTGCAGGCAAGAAGCCGGACCAACGATGCGATTAAAATGTTGTTGGGACTGGCTCCCAAAACAGCCCGGCTTCACCATGCCGACGGCAGCGAAACCGATATTCCGCTGGGACAGGTAAAACCCGGCGATATTTTACGGGTGCGGCCCGGTGAAAAAGTGCCGGTTGATGGCGTGGTTCTTGACGGCACAAGTTCAGTCGATGAATCGATGGTGACGGGTGAACCGATTCCGGTCGAAAAGCTTGTCGATATGCCTGTCATCGGTGCAACGATTAACGGCACCGGTAGCTTATTGATGCGTGCCGAGCGTGTTGGCAGTGATACCTTGCTTTCGCAAATTGTACACATGGTCAGTGAAGCCCAACGCAGCCGGGCGCCCATTCAAAAACTTGCCGATGTGGTTGCCGGTTACTTTGTCCCCGCCGTGGTGCTGACGGCCATCATTACGCTTGCGGTATGGTGGCAATGGGGGCCTGAACCCAAATTGGCCCATGCCGTCATCAATGCAGTGGCGGTGTTGATCATCGCTTGTCCCTGCGCACTGGGATTGGCGACCCCTGTGTCAATCATGGTCGGAACCGGACGTGGTGCGACAGCGGGCATCCTGATTAAAAATGCTGAAGCACTGGAGATTATGGAAAAAGTTGATACTTTAGTGGTTGATAAAACCGGCACGTTAACAGAAGGAAAACCCAAGCTTATTACGGTTGAGACAGTCAACGACTTCATTAAAGAAGATGTATTGGGTTTTGCCGCAAGTCTGGAACGTGCCAGTGAACATCCCCTTGCCGCTGCGATCATAAAAGGTACGGAAGAACAAGGGTTAACGCTGATGCAGGTAGCTGATTTTCAATCACTCACCGGACGAGGTGTTACGGGGCAAGTCAAAGGCCGGCACGTTGCATTAGGTAATGCGCAGTTGATGACTGAATTAGGCATTGATTCAGGTTTATTAACAGATCGGATAGAAACTCTAAGCAAACAGGGCCAAACGGTCATGATAATAGCCATTGACGGCAAAGCGGCCGGTCTGCTGGGTGTGGCCGATCCGATTAAGAAAACAACGCTAAAGGCACTGGCAGAATTGCATAAAGAGGGGATTAAGGTTGTGATGTTGACGGGCGACAGTCGCACGACTGCTGAGTTTGTTGCCCAAAGCCTGGGTATTGAACAGGTTTATGCTGAAGTTTTGCCGGATCAAAAATCCGAAGTTGTAAAAAAGTTACAGGCTGAAGGGCGAATAGTCGCCATGGCAGGAGATGGCATTAACGATGCTCCCGCTTTGGCGGCGGCTCACATAGGTATTGCCATGGGCACCGGCACCGATATAGCCATGGAAAGCGCAGGCGTGACGCTGGTGAAAGGTGATTTATTGGGACTATCGAAAGCCCGTCATTTAAGCAGAGCTACCATGCGCAATATCCGCCAGAACCTGTTTTTCGCTTTTGTCTACAACATCTTAGGTATTCCGGTCGCCGCCGGCGTTTTGTATCCGTTCTTCGGCGTGCTGCTGTCGCCGATGATCGCGGCGGCGGCAATGAGTTTTAGTTCGGTTTCGGTCATTACCAATGCGTTACGGTTAAAGCGTGTATCATTGTAAATGCTGGTTAATCTGACAGGATGTTGAAAAGTCCGTCCCTGGCGCTTTTTCAACTCCCGTTTCGGCATGCAGGCTGACTAAAAAAACCTTTTTTCAACAGTCTGTTAAATGAACAGTCAGCCATTGCCCGTACCCTCTTCAGATGAGTCCGGATGTTTAATATCTGCTTCGGTTATGATATGAGAGTCACAGAAAAACCCATTTTCAGTTACCCATGGTACCTTCGTCCATTCTTTTGGAATCAAAAAAGAAAATACGGACAAGTCCTTAAGCCTGCATTGATTTGGGCCAGAGTCCCCA
>CAZAUB010000298.1:0-3929 GCA_964488195.1 uncultured Methylobacter sp.
GCTGTTTGATTATTTAAAGTCGAAATTCTCGGACTGGATAACACATTGGTTTTTCCTTGAGTTTCCATCAGTTCGACAAAGGCACGAAAATCACCAGCACTGCCGCCTAAGGTAAAAACAGAGGCAAATGTGGCAGGATTCATAACGCCGCCTATGCCAGTTAATAGGGGAGCCTTGTTGATGCCTTCTCTGACGATGCTTTCCCAATTAACGCCATCTTGATGGCTATCATCAAGGGTCACTTCCAGTATTTTAGCCTCAAGGATGACTTGTCGGCTGATTTGGGTTTGGGTGGTAGACAGGAAACTTTCGATTTCCCGCAACTGCATGGGTTTTGCCCGGACAATCACGATGCCCGATTGCTGGTTAATATCTACGGTTGCCTGTGGGTCGACGGCAATCATGTGGTTTAAAGAGTCTTTCAGTTCCAGCCAGAAGTCTGTTTTTGTTATGGTGCGGACGGAACTGCTGGATGAGTTGGAAGATTGCGAGTTACTGCTTCCCGACGGATTGCTTCCCATTGGATTGTTTCCGAGTGGACTGATTCCTTGAATGTTACTTTGTTGGCTGCTGCTTCCCTGTGAGCCGCTTTGGCCGCCTTGCTTACCGGACGACACACTGGTGTTTGAATTGCCTACCCGGAATAAATCCAGGCGATCTATTTTAAAGGTTTTGGTTTGCAAGGTTGCAGGATAGATGATGTAACCCATATCGTTTTTTTTGTAATCATAACCATAGAGTTTTTGCACGGCATCAAGGACTTGGGCAACGGTTACATTTTTTAATTCCAGTGAAATTTTGCCGGTTACCTCAGGATGTACCAGCATGTTTTCTTCGGTATCAACAACCAGCCCCATAAAAAACTCACGGGCATCCACTTCATAAACGGAAATATTGAGGTGGGTTTGCTGCGGCGTATTTTGTGAGGTGTCCATGGTTTTATTGAAGTCAGGAATCAGGGCATCGGTAATATCTGTCGGTGCTTGGACATTACTTCGGGCTTTTGGTGCGGCATCAGAAAAAGCATTGGCAACATTAGATGACTTTGTTGGCTGAAGCGAGGTGCAGGATACCAGCAGCAATGTCAATGCCAGGGTAATAATCAGGCGGGTATGATTCATTTTAGTTGTACTTGGCATTTATTGTGTTTTGTAGGGACGTTGCACCAGTTGCAATGTCTTGCGTTCGCCATTTTGATCGATGGTGACCGAGTTTTTGTGAATGCTGATGATTTTGATAGTAGTCGAATGTGCCGGGATAGGGGCTGTTATCGACGACTGCAAGGATACAGAAGGTAGAGCACCAACAGTAGGCGATGCAGGAGCAGCGTAGCGGTGTGCCGA
Organism: uncultured Methylobacter sp.; assembly: GCA_964488195.1. Lineage (GTDB taxonomy): Bacteria > Pseudomonadota > Gammaproteobacteria > Methylococcales > Methylomonadaceae > Methylobacter_A. Next base: position 1,344 of record CAZAUB010000298.1, read on the forward strand.
GGGCATTGTAGGGGTGGATTTATCCGCCTTTGGGCTTGCCGTGTCCATAGTGCTTTGTTTGAGCTGCACATCTTTTTTATCGCCTGCGGTGGCGGTATTTTCTGGAGTTGCCGGATCATGATTTAAGGTCGAAGCCTGTTCGATATCTATGGTCTGGCCTTGTTTGGCTAAGACGCCATTAATAGTCGCTCGTCTGGAGTGTGGAGAAATCCAGATGGCCGATAAAACCAATTCAGTATCGCCGCCAGCAGCATCAGTTGCTGGCGGCAGCTGATAGGCCGGTTGAGTCGGATCGCGGAATTCTGCGCTACATGGCATGGGAGCAAGCCCGGAGAGCAATATTGTTAACATTATTCTATACACCAAGCCAGCTCTCCTTAAAGCTGAGTGTGTACGCTTTAATTGTAGTTTCTGCCGTCGGGTAATTTTTAACCTGATAGTCGATGCTTTCCCAGATAAAGTGCCAGGGCAGTGATTCCAGTGCTTTTAAGTAATTGAGCGTATCTAAGTAACTGCCGGAAAAAGTGATTACCAGCCCGTGTTTGTAGATCGGGTGTAGTTGCGGTTGTGTGGATTCCAGCAAGGCGGTTACCGGCAGTGTGTCCAGTTTTATCAAGGTTAATTGGTTATTCCGATTGAGTATATCGCTTAATGCGACGACCATTAAATGCGGTGGGACAAAGTTTTTGTCGCCCTGCATTATAAGTTCTTGCAGGCGGTTGTATTCGGTTTTTAGTTCGACTAGCTTGTTCTGGTTATTTAGGTTAGGGTCTGTGTGGGGGCTATTTTCAAGTTTGATCGCTACCAGTTGTTGATCGGTTATTTGCTGATGAAGGCTGCTTAGCTCCTTCTGTAGCGCTTGCTGTTTTTTTTGGTTCGGTTGATAGAAAATGTTATCCCAACCGAACCATAAGCCGATTAATATTGCAGCGGCCACGATGATTTTTTCTCGTTTAGTCAGAGCTTCAAATTTTTCTTGAAGATTATTGAGCATGGTCTTTTTTATCTGGAGCTTCCAGGGTCGTGCTGAGTTTAAAATCTAATTGGTTCGGTATTTTTTCTGATTTTTTCATAATCAGTTTGGCGAAGCTATGTCCATTAAATATAGGCTCTTTTTGCAGTTGTTGCAGGAAATAAGGAATTTTCTCCGGTTTAAAGGTGCTGCCTTCAATGTTGATAATCTGCTGTTGTCCTGCAAGGTATAGTGCGCTAAGCCAGACCTCAGGAATCGACTGGTTGGACAGTGCCTGGAGGTAGTTTGAAAAGCCGGATGATTGGCCTGACAGCAGTTTCATGGTTTGCGTTAATTCGACCAGCATATTTTCCCACAGTGCGACTTGTGCAGTGAGTTGAGTGTCGATTTCCTGATTGGGAATTTTGGATGAAATCAGGTTTACCCGCGCTTGTTCGGCACTCAGACTCTGACGAAGCTGTTGCGCTTGAGTCTCGGTGTTTTTTAAATCGGACATTAAATAAACACTGAAGCCGATAAACAGCAGCGCTGTAGCAGACAGGCCAAGCCAATACAGGTTAATGCCGGATTTATTTTGTCCTTGCCTAAGGATGTCCTGATATAAATTGACTTGTTGTTTCATGCGGCTTCTATGGCATAGCGTAATGTTGCGCCGATAACCGGAGCGCAAAGCGATTGAGTCCGTCCATTCACTAAAATGTCGCAATCGATAAGCGTGGATAGATCTATCATGCGGGCGGCAATGCCAAGGTTGCTGTTCAGGCTGTCAAGCAAGTTATGGGTGTTTTCTGCCAAAGGAATGACGGCTAAAGCTGAAATGGGTGGAATTCCGTAATAGCTTTCTACATAATCCAGCGAACGTTGTATTTCCAGGGCCAGGTTGTTGTGTGCATTTGCGGTCGGGCTATCGTAGGAAAATGGATCATCTAAGCCCAGTTTTTTGTAACCGATCTCAAATTTACGGGATACGTAAATAGTCGCCTCTTTTTGTATCAGCAGGGTGGCGGAATGCTCCAGCAGGTACAAAAGGGCAATGCCGCGCTCGTTTTCCGGTGTGTGTGCTGCCAGATTACGCAAGGCTGTTTCCTGAATATCAATTACTTTGAGTTGCAGTCCCGCCTTGGTGCATTTTTCGATCTGTTCGCTGACGATATCAATAGGACTGGCAATGACTTCCAGCATTTTACTGCTGTTAGCGCGAACGGCCATGGGAGCCTGGTAATAATCGATGACGGCCTTATCAACGGGAAAGTCGATGAGTTCATTAATCTTCCAGCGTAGAGCCTCGATGATTTCGTTTTCAGCGACGGTCGGGGTCTCAACGTTGACGCGGCGGTAATTATCGCTAGTCAGTACCAGATGACAGTCATATTCGGCAAGATTATGCCGACCAGCAAATGCGCAGAGTATGTTTTGTTGATCATCAGGTTTTCCGGCATCAATGAACTCACAGTGCGTAAGTGTTATGTTATTGTTTTCTGTGAAATTCGATATGGAAACAGCGATGCCGTTCTGCAAAAAGCTGATACTGACAATACCCTTGCAAACGGTTTTTTTTCTAAAGAATTTTCTCAGCAAGTGCACGATAAGTAACCCGAATCGATTTTGTAGGC
>CAZAUB010000299.1:0-3929 GCA_964488195.1 uncultured Methylobacter sp.
TTGCCGACCTGTAGAACTTCCTGTCCGGGCGCGTGGCCTACCGCTTCTGCCGAAGGCGTGTAAACGCGCAGATATTCGCAAGGCAATTTAAACACGCTGCCGTCATCAAAGCTGATCTCCACAATGTTGGAAACCTGATGTAGCTTGATTTCTGTCGGGTGGGTGTTGGTCGATTTTGCGGTTAGGCGCATGTAAGTTCGTAGGTCTAGTGTTATGAAAAAAATCGATAAATTTCTTTTCTGTGCAAGAATCGAACAAGCACAATGGTGTTTTCTTCTAATACAAAACCTAATCGATAAGCCCCAACTTGAATGCGATAAAAATTTTGATAACCTTTCAGTTTTTTGATGTCTGTTAAATTCGAAAGATTAGACGCCTGTTCCATTGTGCAAATAATGGTAGCAATTTTTTTCTGGAATCTTTAGGGACAGTTTTCAAATCTTTAACAAAACTGGCCTTTATCTCAATCCGCATATAAAGCTTTATTAAGTTCTTCTCTTGAGGCCGACTTGCTTAAAAGTCCTTCTTCTATTGCTTTACCCAACGCAAAATCTTCATCGTTTTCTGTATCGGCAATTGAAATAACAATGTCTTTATCTTTAAACATGATTTTGACCGATTCCAAATGTGGCATCAAGATCATTGGTGTTTAACTTATAATTAACGTGCATACTGAGACCCCATTTGTAATGCTCGGCTTCCAATAGTACGCACAGCGTACCCTACACAACTCTGTTCTTACAGCACACCTTCTTCCAGCTGTTCCAAATAAATAAATTCGGGTGCTTTAACGCCTGCTTGTTTCCTTATTTCAACCAACTTGGCCGACTCAAAGAATGCTTTGGCATTAGAAATTGACGCCCATCTGGAAAAGTGAACGATTTTATTGGGGTTGTTTTCCAATTTTAAAATCTGATAGCTTTGTTCGCCTGCGTTTTTTCTAATTAGCGCCGCATCATCAAAGATTTTTTTCCATGCTGCATAGTCTTCGACTTCGTGAATGATTAGTACGTATTCCATTTTTATATCGAAAAGCCTCAACTATAAAATATACCGACTCAAATCCTCGTCTTCAACAAACTCGGCTAAATGATCATCAACATAAGCGGCATCGATAAGGATGTCTTTTCCACTAAGATCCGGGGCGTTAAAGGAAATATCTTCCAGTAACCGCTCCAGAACGGTGTGTAATCTTCTGGCACCAATGTTTTCGGTGGTTTCATTGACCTGCCAGCCGAGTTCGGCAATGCGCTTGATGCCGCCTTCAGAAAACGACAGCGATACGCCTTCGGTGTCCAATAACGCGATATATTGCTCGGTTAGCGAGGCATCCGGTTCAGTCAGAATACGCACAAAATCATCAGCTGAAAGCGCATCCAGTTCAACGCGGATAGGGAACCGGCCTTGCAGTTCGGGGATTAAATCCGACGGTTTGGTCAAGTGAAACGCACCCGATGCGATAAACAAAATATGGTCGGTTTTGATCGATCCGTACTTGGTGCTGACCGTGGTGCCTTCAACCAACGGCAGCAAATCCCGCTGTACGCCTTCACGGGAGACTTCACCGCCGCCCAGCTCGGAGCGTTTGCAGATTTTGTCGATTTCGTCCAAAAACACGATGCCGTTTTGCTCGACAGATTCTACCGCGCGCAACCGGATGTCGTCTTCATTAACCAGCTTGGACGCTTCTTCATCCTGTAAAACTTTCAGGGCTTTTTTGATTTTCATTTTGCGGGATCGGGTTTTGCCTGAACCCAGGTTCTGGAACATACCTTGCAATTGGTTGGTCATTTCTTCCATGCCGGGAGGCGCCATGATTTCAACGCCCATCGGTGCCAGATGTACGTCAATTTCAATTTCCTTGTCGTCCAGGTCGCCCTCGCGTAATTTCTTGCGCATTTTTTGCCGGGTCGACTCTTCGGTGTCGGACAGCATGCCGCCATTCGCTCTGGGCAGCAGAATATCCAGGATACGGTCTTCGGCGGCGTCGAAAGCCTTGTTTTCAACCTTGTCCATTTCTGTCGTGCGGGTCATTTTGACGGCGGTATCGACCAAGTCGCGGATAATGGAATCGACATCACGGCCGACGTAGCCGACTTCGGTAAATTTGGTGGCTTCAATTTTAATAAAAGGCGCATTTGCCAGACGCGCCAGGCGGCGGGCAATTTCAGTCTTACCGACACCGGTAGGGCCGATCATTAAAATATTTTTAGGGGTAATTTCTTCACGCAGGGCAGGGTCAACCTGTTGGCGGCGCCAGCGGTCACGTAGCGCGATCGCGACGGAACGCTTGGCATTGGCTTGGCCGACAATATGCTTGTTCAGCTCGCTTACAATTTCTTTGGGGGTCATTTGAGTCATTTGTTTACTCGTTAGGTTCGGCGTCGAGTTCTTCTATACGCTTGTGTGGTTGGTATAGATGTCGATGGCAAAAATCAAAGATTCTTTGGGTCAAAAAGTCGCTCGTTCGGTTCGGCGTCGAGTTCTTCTATACGCAAATTGTGGTTGGTATAAATACAAATGTCGGCAGCTATATTTAAAGACCGTTCGACAATTTCGCGGGCGCTAAGATCGGTGTTTTCCAGTAATGCGCGTGCGGCAGCCTGCGCAAAAGCGCCGCCGGAGCCTATCGCCATCAAGTCGAATTCGGGCTCGATCACATCGCCGGTGCCGGAAATTATCAGCGATGTTTTTGCATCGGCAATGGTCAATAGCGCTTCCAGTTTGCGCAAGGCGCGGTCGGTGCGCCAGTCTTTAGCCATTTCCACGGCGGCGCGGGTTAAATTGCCGCGGTGCTTTTCCAGCTTGCCTTCAAAGTGCTCAAATAAAGTGAACGCGTCGGCAGTGGCACCGGCAAAACCGGCAATGACTTTATCATGATATAAACGGCGCACCTTGCGGGCATTGCCCTTCATTACCGTGTTGCCCAGTGTGACCTGACCGTCGCCGCCGATCACAACTTTGTCGCCCCGGCGAACAGAAAGTATCGTTGTTCCTCTAAAACTCACGTTAACATCCTAAAATTACTAATATATGACGCCAATTTTACATGGTCTGAATTTAAATGTGCGAAAAAATGAGGGCAGGCTCGTATTAATGTACTGGATACGGTTTAGCGAAGGTTCATAAAAAATATGCTACGCTGAGCGAAATAGTCAGAAAAAGGGCACTCTAATGGACGCACTGGATCAAATATCAACAACCCTGGCATTAACAATGGGGCTGGCTTGGGCCAGCGGCATTAACCTGTACGCGACGCTGTTCACGCTGGGTTACCTTGCCAATACCGGCAATATCGATCTGCCGCCGGATTTGCAAATAGTTGCTAACCCGATGGTCATGGGAGCGGCAGGTCTCATGTATCTGATCGAATTTTTTGCCGATAAAATGCCGGGCGTAGATACCGGTTGGGATGCGATACACACGTTTATCCGTATCCCGGCAGGGGCCATGCTCGCGGCCGGAGCGGTCGGCGATTTGAATCCTGCCGTTGAATTAGCCGCAGCCATCATCGGCGGCGGTCTGGCGGCAGGCTCGCATGCGACCAAAGCCGGTAGCAGGGTGTTGATTAACACCTCTCCGGAACCCTTTAGCAACTGGATTGCCTCGATCAGCGAAGATGTCGTAGTGATAACCGGCGTCTGGGCGTGCATCAATCATCCGATACTGTTTTTAATAGCGCTGGCGGGATTTATCCTGCTGATGATCTGGTTGCTGCCGCGGATATGGGTGGGTGTGAAAAAAGTCTTCGGTTTTATTATTAACCTGTTCAGCAAAGAAAATACCCAGGCCGGTTCAAATCCGTCCCCATAAAAAACATTATGTATTGACTGTCGGCACATAATCAAGTCTAATGGCGCTCTTTTGTAGTTCCGCCCAGGTAGCTCAGTCGGTAGAGCAGAGGACTGAAAATCCTCGTGTCGACGGTT
>CAZAUB010000300.1:0-3920 GCA_964488195.1 uncultured Methylobacter sp.
GCCGTTGTAAAACCTCATGTGGCATCAATTCTTCATCTTGGACTAACGATGCGTCAAAGGCTTTAATGTCGTCCAGCATTTCGGCTTCTTCAACCAGTTCCGCTAAAGCTCAGCCGGGACAATGGCGTATTGCGCTGGCCCGTTGTGTTCGATAAATTGAATGTTCATTTGTAGATGTCTCCCCTACTCCCAATTTTCAAGACTTCAATAATCATCACTTCGTTAAGCAATCGATAAATAGCTCGATAGCCGCCGATTCTAAGCCTGTAACCTTCACGGCCTTTTGGTCAATTTAAAGACCTGTATGCTAGTATTCAGCAGAAGATTGTTCAGTATAACTAGCATTGATACCTATTGCCTCCTGCCCCCAATTTATGATAATTTTTTGTTAAAACAAATGTTAAAAAGCAATTTAACATTCAATAATGTCAAATTCATTTTAAAATTGGGAGAGCTATTATGATGATCGTACTTGGAATTACAGCCGTACTTATTGTTTTGTTGATAATAATACTCATCGTTTTAAAAAAACGAAAAAAATGTTCATCATGTTCGCCAAAAGAAGTGCAGACAAGCAAAGAGCCAGTAAAGCCACAGCCGGAACTTAAGACAGCCGAAAAGCCCATAGTTAATGCTGAGCCTGCTGCTGTAAACTCACAAATAACGGCTGCGGCAATTGTTGCTCCGCCTGCAGAACCGCATGCAAAAGAGACGGTACCCCCCTCCCCTGTTAAAAGCAACAGTTGCAGCCTTCCTCAAGACTCAATACTGAGACGGCATTATTTTACTCATTTATGCACCATGACTGAAGCGCTTGCCCCCCCACGGCCTACAGACTCTATTTTATGCCGTCATTACGATACGATGATAGTTGCCAAAATAGCCCAGTGCTTAAACGATAATAAAGCAATGGAGCAACTGATTTGTGATTATGAAAAATTCAGCGTATAGGATGGCCTCAAACTTTGCGATATTAGTCGAATCAGAAGCGACTGCCTATAGTAGCATTACCAGCTTGCTCCAATCCTGGACAGGGATGTCTAAAACAAGCTTCCAGTAAAAATTCAATCAATGCAATGCCACTGCCTGCATCTTTTCCCAATCGAAGCGCGTGGTGCTCTACAAAATAGGGCTTTTCTGTAATAATCTGTTGGCTAATCCGGTCCTATATAGCCAAACAACATGCCCTTATTTTCTCAAACTGCCGATCATGAATGCGCTCAGCTGGCCGATCAACGCAACGCCGAATGCCGTTGCGTTTCACTCGACCGGGAAGCCATGCGTAAGGCATTAAGAAAACAACTCGATGATGATTTGTTGTACCGAATGCTCATTGATGAGCGCCCTCACCTATTCGCCGAATCTATCGTTTTTATCGCCGACACCTGTATACGCAGGCAACGAGACATCATTGCCGCGATAGAAAGTGTTATTGCGATGCCCGCTTATCAGCAACGCGTTTTAGCTTATGCTCCCGACACGGCACAATTTATTCCCAAGGCGCACGGGGTTTTTTTCGGCTATGACTTTCACTTAAGCCCCAAAGGGCCGCAATTAATTGAGATAAACTCCAATGCCGGAGGCGCGTTGCTCAATGCTATTCTGGCTCGTGCGCAAACAGCCTGCTCTGATACTGCTGGAACAAATACGACCCAAGATACGGAACAGGTGTTTATGGCGATGTTTGTTGAAGAATGGCAAGCAGAACGCGGCTTGCAGCCTTTGCATTCAATCGCTATCGTCGATGAAAATCCGCCGTCCCAATTCATGCTACCGGAATTTTTATTGTTCAAAAAGTTGTTTGAGCAAAATAATATCAAGACCGTTATTTGCGATCCTTCCGAACTTGATTACCGCGATGGGGCACTTTGGTATGGGGATATGTCTATCGACCTTGTTTACAACCGCTTGACCGACTTCGGATTGGAAGCCCAAACGCTAAAACCATTGCGCGAGGCCTACCTGGCAAAAGTCGTTGTCGTCACGCCGCACCCAAGAGCTCATGCGCTTTACGCAGATAAGAGGAATCTGGCGATATTGACTGATGAAGCTATGTTGCAGGATATGGGCATTGCCGAAAAGACCAGAACCCTGCTGCTTGAAAGCATTGCCCACACGATATGCGTACATAAGGAAGACGTCGAAGCCTTATGGGCAGCCCGCAAACAGCTGTTTTTTAAACCGGCCAAAGGCTACGGCAGCAAGGCCGCCTACCGGGGCGATCGAATGACCAAGCGGGTGTTCGGGGAGATCCTACAGGGCAATTATGTCGCGCAAGCGCTGGTGAAACCTACCGAGCGGCAGTTAATTGTGGAAAATGAAATTGTCGATCTTAAACTTGATCTGCGGCAGTATGTTTACCGGGGACAGTCGCAGCTAACCAGCGCCCGTTTATATCAGGGGCAAACCACCAATTTTCGCACTCCCGGCAGTGGGTTTGCATCTGTTGTGGTAGTTGCCACAGAGAAATGGAACGCGGATGACGCAGATGAATATGATGATCACAGATAGATTAAGAAAAATCTTATTTTATCTTAATTATCAGCGTCATCAGCGTTCCATTTTTCTAACTGCTGAGTAGTTGTCTTAGCCTATTTATTTGGTGTCTTTCGCGGATAAACCTTAATCAAAGAGCCAGATTCTTTAAATAATCCCGGAAATCGCCCTTCAACTCGTCATGCTCCAAGCCGTATTCAACGGTCGCCTGCAAATAGCCGAGCTTTGAGCCGCAATCATAACGCTTGCCTTCAAACTCATAGGCCAATACCTGTTCATCATGCATCAATGCGGCGATAGCATCTGTCAGCTGGATTTCACCACCGGCGCCGCGCTCGGTTGTTTCGATCTTCTCAAAAATGGCAGGCGTTAAAATATAGCGTCCGACTACAGCGAGGTTTGACGGTGCGCGGTCTGGAGCCGGTTTTTCAATAATCAGATCAACCTTGCCTACTGATGGGGACATTTCCGTGGTTTTGACGATGCCGTATTTGTCGGTTTCCTGCGGATCGACCCGCTCTACGCCTAATACGCTGCACTGATTTTGATCGTATTGCTGAACCATTTGAGTCATGCAGCCGCTGCCGCTTCTATTTGCAATCAAGTCGTCGGCCAGGATAACGGCAAACGGCTCATCGCCAACGACCGGCTTGGCGCAAAGCACAGCGTGACCCAATCCCAATGCCTCAGGCTGACGAATGAACACGAATGACACATTCGGCGGGATTATTCCCTTAAGTGTTTTCAATAACCCGGTTTTGCCTCGGATAGTCAGCTCATTTTCCAGCTCATAGGCCTTGTCGAAATGATCCATGATCACGTTTTTGGTTCGGCCCGTGACAAATATAATCGTATCGACACCGGCCGCTACCGCTTCTTCAACGCAATACTGGATCAACGGTTTGTCCACTACCGGCAGCATTTCCTTGGGGCTGGCTTTGGTGGCGGGTAAAAAGCGGGTTCCGAGACCCGCAACCGGAAAAACTGCTTTTGTTATTTTTTGATTCATCTTAAGTGATTCTCGACAATACAGATCATTAAAAATCAGATGCTGAGCACAGCATTTGATCATCCCTGCCCTTCAAAAAGGGCGATTGGCGACTACCAAAAGTAGGCGCTTTACGACTGCATGGATGCAGAAGGTAGAGCAATGCAGGAGCAATTGCCGAGGCGAAGTCGCCATTACGTTTTATTTTACTCTAAAAAATCTTCAACCCTTGCGGTAAAAGCATCCGGTTGTTGCACATGCAGCCAATGTCCGGCGTCGGCTATGGTGTGCAAAGCCGCTCCCGGAAATAATGAGTTTATATCTTCCGGCTTAACAAAGCCTGAATCGCCCCCTGCGATAAACAATGCCTTGCCGATAAAGGGCGCTAAATGCTCGGCATCGGGAAAGGCAGCGATATGGTGCGCCATCCGCTGAA
>CAZAUB010000301.1:0-3919 GCA_964488195.1 uncultured Methylobacter sp.
GATACGCGGCATCGCTAAAGACTTCGATGATATGCCGGGATTTCCATTGCCAGTCACGATCTGTCACAGCGCATTCCGCCAAGCAGCAGACCACCGATTTGATTTGCGGTTTTTTCAGACTGTTGACCGTGGCCAGCAGGGCTTTCTTGTAGTTTTTGCCGGATAAAGGCTTGTTCTCGCCCAGTCCGACCAACAAAATGCGTTCGATCTTGCTGCCTGGAACCGCGTTTATCAACACGGTTTCGCCGTTTTTTCCGCTCAGATCGCCGCGGCTGACGATGTTGTTAATCAGTCCGTTGGTGCTGTTGTTAAGGGTAGTTGCTGATGGACTGAGTTGTTGGTCTTGATAAACGCCGACAATCATGCAATCGCATTGCAGTTCTTCTAATGGCGCGGTTTCTATTGAATAGTCCATGACTTAAAACTCGTTTGTTTGTTGAATAGAGCGTTATCTTGAGCAGACCGGAAATAACCGGCCCTGAGCCTGTTGCAGCGGTCGGCTCAAGATGGGCCGTTTGACTGCGATTATACAACACAAATATCGGTTGTTGCTTGAGGAGACACGGTTGGCGTCAAATTGGTTTAAAGCCCTTGGTTTTTCAAGCCTTTTGGGAAGACGTAGTGTCGCCTCTGTTTGTGTGCTATGGCCTATTGGTTTATACTCGATTCAAACAAATCAATCACACGATGAGCTTATGAGGAATATACGGCAAGTTAGGTTTTTTATTAGACGATCATTGTCATATATATCACATTAGAAGTCAGGAACCCCCTAAGATGTTCAATCAGCCATTAATCCTCCTATTTGGTCACAAAAACTTTTCGCAGGGTCAGCTATCTGAAGTTGCTATCTCTCGATGTAACGTTGCAATTGATTTACTGGCGCAACATTCAAACGCTATCGTTTTACCGACTGGCGCATTTGGAGAACATTTCAATAGGACAGACAGAGTTCATTCGAGCTATCTTCGTAACTATCTTACCAATCACGGTGTTGAAGAAGGCCGAGTGCTTCTCGGCACGGACAGTTCAAACACCCTTGAGGACTGTTTGTGTGCTCGAAAGCTTGTGCTGGATAACTCATATTCAAGTGTGATCGCTGTTACTTCGGAATATCACAGTCCGAGGGTGCGCTATATCTTTGACCGTATTTTTCGCGGCATTGAATTTTCGATAAGGGAAGCGAATACACCACCAGAATTCATCGACAATGAAAAGCGAAAAGAGAAAGCCTCCTTTGATCGGTTAAAAAGGAATTGGGTAACCCCGCCGCTTTACAAAAAAGATGCTCCCTTTCCTGATACTGTATACGAAGCTACTGCAAACGATCAGCGGCATTACGACACTATCTCATTGGGTGCGGTGACTGGAGCCATTGTCCTAAGTGGCATCGTACTTCAAACGTTAATGACCGCAACTGGTACGCTCCCCAAAGCCGCGATATTCTGTGCAGTAGCATTGATCGATTTTTGTCTCTTAGTCATCTATGAACGATGCTCGGCAACAGCGAGGACTGCGCGCCGATCAATGCGCCTAACAGAAATAGGATTTGATGTTCGCGGTTTCTCCGCTAACTACGACCCAGTACAACTCTTCAAGCGGCTCCCCTCGATTCAAACAGCCGTTCGCTACCTATTTGTTATTGTGATTGCCGTGCTCGTCACATTTGGAATCTTGTCTGTGATCGAAGTCCAGTAAGCCGGAATAAGACCGCCCAAGCGCGTAGCGCGAGGTGGCATTTCCGGCAGATTCGCGCAATGTGCGCCGGAAACGCCCGTTTTCGCTATCGCTCAAACAGGCTTATTCCGGCCTACGGAGTCATTAATCTTCCTGATTACCCATAATCCTCAGCCATCTTCAGTAGCCGCATAGGCATAGGTGGAGTTCTGGCTGCAACGTAACATAGGCGGGGCAGCATATCCTCAAGGACAAATCGCCGATTGAAGCGATAACAAAACTCTGCCAAATAGCGCGGAAGGTGTTTGTGATTAATAGCGTGGTACGCCCCGTCAATCGACCTTTTGACATTACCTATCATCGTGTTTATCCAAGTGAACGACTCCAGTGAAACACATTCAGGGCCTCCACCGGTTACGATGCAGGTGTACTGGCATCCTGTATCCTTAACTGCGGCGAAGCAGGCCAGCCCGTCCGAGACCACGTGACTATCGGTGCTAAGATGGCGCTTAGCCCAACGAGCGATTTCTTTGGAGCGGAACCCGTTGACCACATTCATGCTCATGGCAATAGGATGCCCTTTTTCGTTGACCGACACCGCCGCCACAAAAGGTGTTTTGTTGGGGGAACCCCGCCCACGCTTGCCTCCCCGGTGTTCGCCGCCCCAATACACGTCATCCAGCTGGATGACGCCGGATAACGGTTTACTATCATCACGTTCCTTCATTACCTGCATCAGCTTCTGTTTGATGCTCCAGGCGGTATTGTATGAAACACCCAATTGGCGACGTAATGAAAGGGCTGAAATGCCAGTTTTCGCCTGTGTGGTCAAGTGAATCGCGAGAAACCAAGTTGTTAACGGGAGCTTCGTAGCAGAAAAAATGGTGCCGCTAATGAGGGAATGTTGATGATGACAGCGATTGCACTGATAAACCGCACGTGTTTTCAGGGTGCAGTAGCTTTTCCCCCCCGCATTCAGGACAAACATAGCCTTGAGGCCAGCGCCACTGAAACAAGGCTTTTCGGCATTGCTCTTCACTCCCATAATTTTTCATGAACTCGCCCAGACTATAGCCTTTTTGAAATTGAACTTTGTTTTTCATGACGTTATCCCATTCATATGTGGATACTGTCAGTATAGACATTTTTGTAATCTTGGCTGTTCTTTATGGGTAATCAGGTTAATCTTTACGCTAAGTCAAAGCTGGCAATCAAGCGAAAAGATCATATGTCAAAGCTTTGCATATAAAAATATGGCTATTTATATGGCTGTATGTTAATTTTAGAAAATGCCAAAAACTAAATTTGAGTGGGATGCAGAAAAAGATACGCTAAATCAAGAAAAGCATGGCATTTCATTTGCCGTTGCACAATACGCTTTTGCTGATCCGCTTCGTATCATTGCCAAAAATGAATCCCATAGCCAATCTGAAGAACGCTTTTTATTGTTTTGGCGAGGTTAATGGCGGCATTTTAACGGTGCGATTTACTTATCGCGCCTCTGTTATTCGAATTATTGGCGCAGGTTACTGGCGCAAAGGAAGGGCAATTTATGAGCGCGAAAATAAAATACACCAATGAACCTTTGGGTGATGTTAAGGTAATTGCAGACTTTTTACCATCGCCTGCTGAGCTGGCTTTTAATGAGGAAGGTGTTAAGGTTACGTTGGCGCTGAGTAAAAAAAGCATAGAGTTTTTTAAGTCCGAGGCGGCTAAAAACCATACTCAATATCAACGTATGATCCGCCGCTTACTTGATGCTTACGTCGATTCACACAGCCAAGTAGGTCGGAATAAGTCTGTTTGAGCGGTAGCGAAAATAGGCGTTTCCGGCGAACACCCTGCGAATCTGCCGGAAACGCTACCTCGCGCTACGCCCTTCGACAAGCTCAGGACAGGCTTGGGTAGTCTTATTCCGGCCTACAGTCGATCTTTGATCCTTGCACGGCCAATACGCCTGAACGACCTTCTATTTCTGACATGATCAGCTCATGCCTAGGCAATGCGGCGGTATCAATGTCGGCGACATAATCTGCCAGCGTGCCGATGTCATCTTCGGCTTTTTGCCACAGTTGCAGCAGTTTTTCCATGACCGGCAGCAATTTCATGCCTTCCAGTTCCGCATGTAAGGTATAGACATGACCTTCCGGCGCGGGCTTGCGGCTTGCGGCGAATACGGCTTCATGTACGTTGGCTTCGGTGATGCCGTTGCAGCCGAGCAGTTCGTCCAGCGTCGGCAGGG
>CAZAUB010000302.1:0-3918 GCA_964488195.1 uncultured Methylobacter sp.
GTAACTGAAATTGTTCGTGACCCAACCATCGGCGAAGCCAAGAAAGGCGATCTGGCGGGAGTGTTTGTGCATAAATTCAAGTGTAATGAACAACTGATGTTACTGGCTTACGAATACGATCCCGGTACTCGTCTATTGCTGTTGCTGGGTTCCCATGAAAACTTTTACCGGGACTTCAAGCGATAAGCCCGCAAACCCTGTCGACCGGGCATGTTGATTATGCCCAGCATCTTTAGTTTCGAGGGTGACATTTTTTATTTTGCATGTCGCTACGTCAGGACGCGGTTTTTGTTGCCTGACCGGCAGAATATGTGATTGCAAGACCTGCCCCTGCGTTTTGTATCTGTTTTGCCGCTACATCTGTAAAGCAGACAAACAGTTTCTTGTTTGTTTGTCTGCTTCGATCAAATAGTAAACTTAACCCTTAATGCAAAGCACCTGTTTCAAGGTGTGTACTACCTCCACTAAATCGCTTTGATTTTTCATTACAGTGTCTATGTCTTTGTAAGCTCCAGGAATTTCATCAATGATACCCTTGTCTTTACGACACTCAACACCTTGGGTTTGCGCTTCCACCGCATCGACTGTAAATTGCCGCTTGGCTGCCGTGCGGCTCATACGCCGTCCCGCGCCGTGCGAACATGAACAGAACGACTGAGGGTTACCCTTGCCGCGCACGATGTAAGACTTAGTCCCCATGCTGCCGGGGATAATACCCAATTCACCTTCGCCTGCACGAATCGCGCCTTTCCGGGTAATTAACAAAGAGGCTCCAAAATGATCTTCTCGCGCCACATAGTTATGATGGCAGTTAATCGCTTCTTTAGTCACGCCGAATTTCGGCAGTTTTTTACGCAAGGCTTCGACTAGCAAAACCATCATTTCGCGGCGATTAGCCATTGCGTAATCCTGAGCCCACTCCACTGCATTAAGATAATCATCGTAATGCTTAGCACCTTCACTAAAATAAGCTAAATCCTTGTCTGGCAGATTGGCAAGATGTTGTCCCATGTCTTTTTTTGCCAAGGCGATGAAATAGCTGCCTATGACATTACCAATGCCGCGACTACCGGAATGCAACATAATCCAGACATCTTGATTTTCATCCAAACACAGTTCAATGAAGTGATTGCCTCCCCCCAGAGTGCCCAGTTGTCGCACCCAAGTTTCATAAGGTTTTCGTTGCATGGTATTTATTTTTGGATGTTTGTCCAGAATACGCACTAAACCGTTGGATAAGCCGATGACAGTGGATTGTCTGGCGCGATCCTGTTTGTGCATATTAAAGCCCACAGGAATAGCTTCCTCAATAAACAAGCGCAGGGAGCGTAGGTTATCGGGTAAATCATGCGCTTTTATGGATAAACGCAACGCATTCATACCACAACCTATGTCTACACCCACAGCAGCGGGAATAATAGCCCGCTGAGTCGGAATGACCGAGCCCACTGTCGCGCCTTTACCCATGTGCACATCGGGCATCACAGCAATATGACTGTATATAAATGGCAGTTGCGCCATATTGTACAATTGCTGCATGGCTTCCGGCTCAATCTCATTGGTGTAAATTTTTACCGGTACTTTGCCTTTAGTCATAATTTTTTGAATGGGCATTAGTCGGTCTCCTTACTGAGTACGCCTAAATAGCGAAAACTTAACACAGGGACGCGTTTTCTGTTTATGGACTGAGCCAATACAGTGCGTAGCATCCCTTGTGCGCGGCTTAATGCGTTAAGAATCTGTGGCTCATCAAAAGGGCTATCCGTTGAATAATGCCCTACAGTAACGCACAGTTGTTGACCATTGCCTTCAGGCAGCGCCGATAACACCACTAAATCATGCAACAAGGGATTATCCGTTTCACCCGCTAAAACCAGCGATAAAATCCGGGCGGCTTCTTTACCCAGTTGCAACTCTTTTGCTGAAGATTTTTTTCGCGACTTTTTTGCCATTAAAAAACGTGGTTCCACGCCATCTTCTGCACTGATTTCTGCACACAAGGATGCCGCAGTTTTTGTCCAACGATGTTGGCTTTTATTCATAAATACTCCCACAAACCGAAGTTATAGGTGCAGCTATGCAGTACCTATTTCGGTAAATTTAAAAAAATGAGGATTTTTTTGTGTGAGCCCGGCTCATTAAACCGGCGAACTTAGAAGGGTTTAATGAACTCAGGGCTGAAATGAATGACATTAGCGTACATGGCAGCCTCCTGAATATGTGCGTGGGTATTGAAAGGGGAGGAAATCTACGCTTAACAGCAGTGCCTGTCAAATTAAATAAAAAAAGCACAGTAAACTTAATCTCGGAAGCGTGAACAAGCTCAAGTGTATGTTACGCCGGTTCCCAAGCTCCTGAGAGTGTGGACCTGTTAAGAATTTGGAGTACAAACCTAGGTTTGTACTCCAACACTCGCTTAAAAAAATCACTAGAAAACAGTGGGCAGACCACGATTTCTTACGCCATAAATTGGTCTTCTGTCGCGGGTTACAAAACGCAGGATCAGTTTGCAGGAGGGCATGCTTTTTATGCCCAACATTGCAATATTTCGATATGGCGAAGGATTTTTCCATCACCGAATACCGAAATGTTGGGCAATTTACCCTATTTTCACATTCCTGGAGTTCGAACCCAAAATCTATCGTTGTATTTAAGCATCAGAATGCCGGGCCTAAAAGTATGCCCGACGCAGTTATGCCTTTTGGAGGGCAGTCATCTCCTGTCTCTCTGCATTCGAAAAACGGCTATGCCGTTTTTGCAAGAAATGCCGCTCCAGTTTTTGGAAATAGGCATGAATTCCATAAATAAACCCCCCTGCTATTGGCAGCGCAAAATACCAATGCTCTTTAGCATGGACCAGGAAACCTAAAATTTCCTCACCATAAAAATAAGCAGGCGTTATCGTAATCGTGGCCCATACCCACGCGCTAATAAGATTAATCAACGCAAATTTTCTTGCCGAATATTTGGTAATACCAATCGACATCGGAATGACGGTCCGCAACCCGTACATATAGCGTTGCATAAAAATAATAGGCCAACCGTATTTCTTTAAAAGCAAATGCGCAATCGCAAATTTACGCCGCTGACTATGCAGTTTGCGCTGAATCAAGCCTTTATTAAAACGGCCAACGTAAAAATAGATTTGATCCCCGGTGAATCCCCCCAGACCCGCCACAAAAATAGTCGCAAAATACTGCATGTCGCCGGTATGAGACATGATTCCAGCCATAACCAGACCCATTTCCCCTTCCAGTATGCTCCACAGGAACAAAATAACGTAACCGTATTCCCTAAGCCAACCGATGAATAACTCTTCCATAAAACCTTAATTTCGTTGAAATACAGCTTTTATTGTAATTATGTTTAATGCCATCAAATTTGGAAACATCATCTTTAATTCGGATATTAATAATTAAAAAAATCCGTGTAAACCACTGTTAACAAAAATCAGGCATTCAAACCGATTAATGGTTAGTTCCGATCGTGTAAAGGTAGACCATTTTTTTCAAGCGAACACTATAGTCCGATAAATTTTAGTCATTGGGAAATGTTTTCTGACGCTGGTCTTTGTTCCCACTTAACACGTGAGGGGTGGAAGCAGAAAAAATACCCACAGTAGTCTTTCATTTTTTAAGGGCTATTGCATTCATGATATAAATTGAGATACTTACAGCCTCCGTTTATACAGGAACAACCTTTGGCTAAGCAACGAAAGACTCAAGATAACCGACACCCTTCGCCTCCGTGGCATCTTTTAGAACCCTGGCAGACCACCGCGTGGCTTAAGGTCGATCCCAAAGTGGGCCTGAACCACGAGGAGGCAAAAGAACGTCTTGAGACCTACGGCCCTAACGCCATCCAGGAGCAAAGTCGCCGGGGGCCGATTCGGATGTTTTTGGGGCAATTCGCCGATTT
>CAZAUB010000303.1:0-3903 GCA_964488195.1 uncultured Methylobacter sp.
CAATATATCGCCTCTTACATCATTGTTCAACAAGCGTCGGATAAAAAACCAGCTCTACCCATCTTACCGAACTCCAATGTTTATAGTTAATATTTAAGAGACGCGCTAATGTAATAAGTACGCTGTGGAAACGGATGAAAATCATAGGCGTCGACATCAAAAACGTTATCAATCCCTGCCGAAAGGGTGCTTTTCAGTTTTGGGGTTAAAGGCACAGAATAATTGGTTTTCAAATCAACAAAGGTAAATTCATCCTTGGCGCCATAAACATTGGCCTCTTTATCATTGTTTTCCAGGTTGTTAAACGAATCACTGCTATAACGCACACCAACCGAGGTATCCCATACCGGCAAGACATGATAGGTCAATGATGCATTGGCCTGTAGCTTGGGTATGCGATTCCATGCATTGCCGACTAGCGACGGATTACGACTATTTTGGGTAATTTGTTTATCCATAAACGTGGTATTAGCCATTAAATCAACAGGCAGGCCAAACAGTTCATTCTGTTGATAAGTCAGATCCACGCCAATGGTTTCGGTTTGCCCAATGGGTAAAAAGGTGGTGATTTGCGTTGCGCCAAACTGCTGTAAAGTGTTGGCAATTTCATTGTTGATTTGATCATAAAAGAAATTGGCGCGGACATAACCTCTGGGGATATCGTACTGGGTCATGAAATTATGGAAATAGCCATTTTCAGGCCCCAGGCCGGGGGCGGCAATGCTTAAGTTATTAAGGCTGGATACGCTGGCAAACAGTTCTTGCGCCACCGGAAAACGATAGGCTTTGGAAAACGAGTAGCGGAAAGTCCAGTCGTTGGGTGAATATTCCAGCGATGCTTTAGGCGAAATGCGCGAGGCATCACGGTTGGCATAGTTTTGAATGTTGGTTTCATTGGCAGCCGTAGTTGGGTTGTCAAATGTCCGAACATGACCATCGATGGCTTGCCAGTGGTCTAATCTTGCCCCGGCCATAATGGCCCAGTCGGGTAAAAATCGCCACTCCAGCTGTGAAAAGGCGCTGTTGGTTTCGGTCTGACCGCCGCTATCTGATCGGTAGGTATCGGTGCTTTGTTGCCGATAATCGTTGCTGTCAAAAACATCAATATTTAAGTTGCCATGATTAAATTGATAGCCGCCCATGAAAGACAGATCATCCCTTCCTAAAAAGTTATCGGTTGCTAACTTAAGATCATAAGTCGCCCACCAGATATCCAGATCAGTAACCTGGCCTTTATTCCGGTTTGACGGGTGATTGGGGCTAAGTTGTGAACTAACACTCCTGTTCTTGAAGTTATCGTAGTAACTGGCAGTGGTATCAATGTTCCAGTTATCAGAGATTTTGCCTTTTAGATTTAAGCCATAGTTTAACGCCAGTCGTTCTGCTTCGCTCACCGAAAAGGCGGAGCCGGGGACAGCAAATGTTTGTCCGTTTTGGGTGTAATTCTTATTAGCTGATAGTCCGGCTGATAGTCCGGCTGTTGTAGCCCCCCCGAATTCGGGATTGCCCACTGCATTTCTTAACAAATTGTTGGGATCGTCAACCTCGCCAAAATCCTGTTCATAGCCGATAGTAAAGCGTCCTTGCAAATCTTCGGTAAAATCATAGCCCATTTTGACTTTAAACAGATCCGTCGATTCTTGTGAAACACCGTTATCACCATAGGCAACAACCTGACGACCAAGATTGTCTCGCATTTGGGAAGTGCCGCTAACCGGTGTACCCCCAGTACCTCCGGGTAACGCAGTACGAATAACCTGTGGGTGTCCTTCATTTTCCAGACGGTTATAAGAACCGTAAATGCTGAATTTATCCATCCGGTCGCCGGCAGACAGAAAGGTCTTATAGCCTGTTAATAGCTCATCGCGTCCACCTCGGTGCATATCCTGAAAAATGCCTGTGGTATTCAACTCCGCCTCAAATTTCTCCGGCATTTTGGTGGTCAGATTAACCACGCCGCCAAATGAATTGCCGCTGTATTGCGCGGAAAAAGGCCCGTAAAGCACTTGGGTCGATTCGGTTTCATTAGGGGAAACCATTGCCCATCTGGGCCCATTATGAGCGCCGGCACGCACTGGGTTATGCAGCGGCATGCCATCAGCAAAAACCATAGTATGGGAGGGTTGAGTAATATTTGAGCCACGCATACTCAGTTCAACAGTTGGGTCGCCTATAAAACGTTTGCGCACTTGTACGCCTGGGGCATATCTTAAAAAATCATCGGATGTTGTGGCATTAATCTTCGTCTTAACGTCTTCGGCATCAATGATATAGGATGGTGTTGCCTTGGCGGTATCTGGAAACTTTCTGTCGGTCGCAGTCCCATGAATCACCATTGCCGCACCCTGATATTTATCCGTTTTTGCCTGGGCTTGTTTGGCAGTAATGTTTTGCTTGGTTTCGGCCGCAGCAAGCGGGGTTGCTAATATCAGCAGGCAAATCAAAGCACGTCTGGGGTTAAGCGGATAAGACGGTTTGGAATGTGTCATAGAGTCCTCCTAAAAAATTATTGTTATAAGATGTAGCGTTTAAAGGTCGCACATCCTTGTGCAGATCAATAAACTGTTTGATTCGTTTGGGTTAATATTTCAGCGACGCGCTAATAAAATAAGTGCGTTGCGGGTAAGGATGATTTTCAAAGGCATTGGCATCAAAAACGTTATCAATACCCGCTGAGATGGTGCTTTTCAGTTTTGGATTTATAGGTAATTTATAAGAGGTTTTTAAATCGACGAAAGTAGATTCATCGGTGCCGCCGTAAACGTTAGCTTCCGTATCCTGGTTATCCAGTTGTTGGAATGAATCGCTACGATAACGTACACCCACTGAAGAGTCCCATACCGGCAGGATATGATAAGTTAACGATGCATTGGCTTGCAGTTTGGGGAGGCGGTTCCATTGACTTCCAACGAGAGCCGTATTTTTTGTGTTTTTGGTGATCTGCTTGTCGATGAATGTACCGTTCATCATCAAGTCTACAGGCAGTTCGAAGATTTCGTTCTGCTGAAACGTCAAGTCAACACCAACGGCTTCGGTTTGTTCTATGGGCAAGAAGGTATTGACTTGTTGATTACTAATATTCTGCAGTGTTTGGTTAATTTCATTATTGATTTGGTCATAAAAGAAATTAGCGCGGACATAACCTCTGGGAATATCGTACTGCGTCATAAAATTATGAAAGTACCCTTGTTCAGGCCCTAAATTAGGATTGGGCACGTTTTTAGCTTGAGCGCTCTCTGAGCTACTGAATAGTTCTTCAGCAATCGGGAAACGATAGGCTTTGGAAAATGAGTAGCGGAATGTCCAGGCATCCGGCGAATATTCCAGCGATGCTTTGGGCGAAATGCGAGAGGCGTCGCGGTCGGTATAATTTTGGATATTTCTCGCTTCGACAGGCGTCGTAGCAGGGTTATCGGCAAGTACTCGAACATGTCCATCAATGGATTGCCAGTGGTCGAGTCTTGCTCCGGCCATCACGCTCCAGTCCGATATAAAGCGCCACTCAAGCTGAGAAAAAACAGCATTTGACTGGGTTTGTCCGCCACTATCTTTGTTATGAACATCGGTAGTTGCAGTCGTATAATTGTTGGTATTGAAATTATCGACATTCAAACTGGCGTGATTAAATTGATAACCGCCCATAAAGGACAGGTCATCCCGATCTAAAAACTTGTCAGTCGCTAACTTAAGATCATAAGCTGCCCACCAGGCATCTACATCAGTAATCGTGCCTCTGTTCTGGTTTCTTGGGTGATTTGGGTTAAGTTCTGAATTGATAGCTCTGTCTTTGAACGCGTCATAATAACTGGCAGTCGTGTCGATGCTCCAGTTATCCGAGATTTTGCCCTTTAGGTTCAGGCCATAATTTAATGCGTTACGTTCAAATGTGCCCACTGAGAATGC
>CAZAUB010000304.1:0-3879 GCA_964488195.1 uncultured Methylobacter sp.
ATCAATGCGGCGCTTGAAAGCGTCTTTTATTGCTGCTGCCGTGACTTTCTCGACGTTTTGCTGGAAGGTGTCCAGATAATCCAGCGGCATTTCATAAAAACCGATCATGGACACGTAGCTGGCCAGTTCTTTATTGGTATCAAAACGCATCGCAAAACCGCCGGTGATGTTTTTCTTGGCGGCAATCAGCTCGGCTTCTGTAGGCCCTTGCGCAATAAAATCGGCCAGAGTTTTATTGAGCACCTCCAACGCCTGTCCGGTTTGATCGTTACGGGTTTGCAAGCTGATCGTAAACGGCCCTTTCCTGAACATCGGCGCAAACGAACTGCTCGCGCTATACGCCAGCCCGCGTTTTTCCCTGACCTCCTCAAACAGTTTCGATACCAGTCCGCCGCCGCCCAGAATATGGTTGCCGACATACAGCATAAAATAATCGACATCTTTACGGTAGGTGCCGGGCATCCCGACCAGGACATGCGTTTGCGAGGAAGGAAATTCAATATGTTGCTTGCCCGCTTTCACCGGCATAGCCACTTCCGGCAAAGGTTCCGGCTTTTGACCTACCGGCAAGCCGGAAACCAAAGTCTCGGCGGTGTGCTCCGCCTGTTCCCTGGACAAATCGCCCACAATCACCACCATCGCGTTGGCGGCCACATAATATTTCTGATAGAAGCTCCGCAGATCTGCGACCTCAAAGCCGGACACCGTGACGATCTCGCCGGAAGCCGGATGCCCGTAAGGATGATCACCATACAAGGCCTTATAGTAGGCAATACTGGCTAACTCGGCGGGCGATTCTTCCTGTTGTTTTAATCCGGCCAACGTCCGGTTTTTTTCCCGTTGAAAATCGGCTTCGTTAAAACTCGGACTGGTCAAAATGACTTGCAGGGTCTCCAGTGCTTTATCAAATAAAGGCTTATCCGTTAAGGTGCGCAACGACACCGATGCCATATCGTTGGAAATACTGGAGCTAAATTGCGCACCGACGCTTTCAAAGCGCTGGGCAATTTCATCGGCATTCCACTGCCCTGCCCCGGTATCGAGCAACGCAGACGTTAACGCCGACAGGCCGAACTGGTAGCCGTCACGCGCACTGCCCGCGTCGAAAGCAACCTGTATATCCACCATCGGCAGGCCTTCGGTATGCACATAATAAACCCGGCTGCCCTGCGGCGTTTGCCAGTGTTCGATTTTTGCAGCGGCCTGCGCCGGGTTGCAAAAAAAGCTAGCTACCAACATAAAACTTAACAAATGAACACGCATTATCTAACTCCTTTTGTTGTCTTAATCTCGGTAATGTTTCCATTGATAGGCAAGGGTTCCAGATAAGCGACACTCAATTTGTCTTCAATTAGATATTTACGCGCTACGTCTCGCACCTGTTCAGCGGTAACCTGGTTGACCTTATCGACATATTCATCGACTACTTTCCAGCTCAGGCCGACTGTTTCCAGCATGCCTAACTGCATGGCCTGATAAAAATTGGAATCCCGCTCGTAAACTGCCTTGGCTAAAACCTGCGCCTTAATGCGCTGCAACTCATCGTTATCTACCAGTTTGATTTGCAGCTTGGTAATCTCGTCCTTTAATGCGCTCTCCAGGTTCCAGACGGTTTTGCCTTCGGCGGGTGTCGCTTCCAGCGTAAATAATGTTGGCAGCCTTGAAGTCAGTCCATAACTAGCTCCGGCAGAAACGGCTATCTGCTTGCCGCGCACTAGTCCCGACTCCAATCTGGCGCTACTGCCTCCGTCCAGCACACCAGCCAAAACTTCCAGCGCATACGCTTCCCATTCATGTTCCACCGTCTTCAATACCGGCACCTTATAGCCCATGACCAGATAAGGCAGTTTTGCCGGTAATTTAACGGTCATCTTCCGAACACCCAACTGCTCGACTTCGGCCTGCGGTTTCAGCATTGTAGGGGCGACCGGCCGGTCGCCCATGGGCAAAAGCGGGCCAAAATATTTTTCCGCTAACGCGAAAACAGCTTTGGGTTCCACATCGCCGACCACCACCAGCGTCGCATTATTAGGCGCATACCAACGCTGATACCAGGCCTGAAGATCTTCAACCTTATAATTTTCAATATCCGAAGGCCAGCCGATCACAGGATTTTTATAAGGGCTATTGGTATAAGCCATCGCCGAAAAATGTTCCTGCATTTTTGCCTGCGGATTATCGTCGGTGCGCATCCGGCGCTCTTCGGTCACCACCTGCAACTCTTTTTTCAACTCGTCGGCCAACAGATGCAGATTGCGCATCCGATCTGCTTCCAGCTCAAAACTGACCGCCAGCCTGGAGGCCTCCATGGTTTGAAAATAGGCCGTGTAATCGGTTCCGGTAAAGGCATTTTCCTCGCCGCCGTTTTCGGCGACGATGCGGGAAAACTCACCGGCGGCATGCTTGTCGGTGCCTTTAAACATCATGTGCTCAAGCATATGCGAAATGCCGGTACTGCCGCCCGGCTCATAACTTGAACCGACCTTGTACCAGACCTGGGACACCGCAACCGGAGAC
Organism: uncultured Methylobacter sp.; assembly: GCA_964488195.1. Lineage (GTDB taxonomy): Bacteria > Pseudomonadota > Gammaproteobacteria > Methylococcales > Methylomonadaceae > Methylobacter_A. The sequence goes on from CAZAUB010000304.1 coordinate 2,518, forward strand.
CGGTGATCCTCCTTAACCAGCACTTTTAACCCGTTGCCCAATACATGCTCCGACACTTTAATTGCGGCGCTGCTTGCAAAAACCGGTAGCCACAATAATGCGGCGCATAGTAATCGATTGTTCATAATTCCCTCTTGGGTCAATGTTAAGGGTTACTGAATGTTAAAATTAAGCTGTCGATGATGTTTTATGCTCAGCAGAACAATTTCCTGGCTATCCAGCCAATACAGCACAAGGTAGTCTTTGCTCAGGTACTGCCGGATACTGGCATCTTCAGGAATCCTGGATTTGATTTTCTGTAGCAGCATAGTGCTTTCGACAGAACCCTGTGGTTCTGCAAGAAAGTCTTTGCCCAGTAAGGGGAAATATTGCAAATTGGGAATAATGGTATCAAAAAGCTGATCCAGCAACACTTCGAATTGCCGTGGTTGCTCGGTTTTTTTAAAGAGACATTCGATGTCATCAAGATTACGTTCAAAATTTGCAGTTATCCTTATCTTGAGCTGAACCGACATCATCACCGGCCATATTTTTCTTGCAGGGCAGATACATCAAGCAATCGGTTTGCATCACGATCATTTAAACCTTGCTCTACTTCCTGCATAAGCAATAGATGAATATGCTCCTGCTCAAGCCTGTGATAATAATCCAGTTTTTTTGCTGCAACCAGAGCAATGTAGCTTTCGCCATTACGGGTGATAATTTTTTCCGTACCGGCACAAACATTTTCAGCGAGCTCGGTAAACCGTGCCCTGACTTGACCGAAAGGGATAATATCTTCACTGGAGAATGCCATAACAACCGCCTTTAACTAATTTCTTAATGATTATATTAATGTATATCCATGTAATTGACTTGTCAACGTTTAGAAAAATGGTTTTTGTGTATACTGCATCAACTTTAAAATTTGAGATAATTTCCATTCCACGCGGGATAATAAACTTTCAACCGAACCCAAGGATCAATCGATGTCAGACCATAAAATTTATGACATAAAGCCTGAAATAGCGGCCAATGCGCACATTACCGCTGCAACCTATAAAACTCTGTATCAGCGCTCCATCGCTGAACCGGAAGCTTTTTGGGCTGAACAGGCCGAGCTGTTCCTGGACTGGAGCAAGCCTTGGGACAAGGTCATGGACTGCGATTTCCAGACCGGTCATATCCGCTGGTTTGAAGGCGGAAAACTCAACGTCAGCGTCAATTGCCTGGATCGTCATCTTGCCACACGCGGCGATCAGGTCGCTATTATCTGGGAAGGCGACAATCCGGCGCAGGACAAAAAAATCACTTACCGGCAATTACACGAACAAGTCTGCAAGTTTGCCAATGTCTTGAAAGCGCAAGGCGTCAAAAAAGGCG
>CAZAUB010000305.1:0-3869 GCA_964488195.1 uncultured Methylobacter sp.
GGTGCATTGTTGTTTATCAGCATGATGTGCGTGTTTACCGTCAGTGAAACAGAAAAAGCCATTAAATTTCGTTTAGGTGAGATCGTAAAAAACGATTACGAACCTGGACTGCATTTTAAATTGCCGTTTATCAACAATGTAAAAAAGTTTGATAAACGTATTCAAACGATGGAGGCCAAACCTGAACGCTTTTTAACGGCTGAAAAGAAAAACGTCATTGTCGATTCATTCGTGAAATGGCGCATCGGTGATGTAACCACGTTTTATACGGTGGTTGCCGGTGATGTCGATCAGGCTAATTTACGTCTGGATCAAATCGTTAAAGACGCTTTCCGGGGTGAATTCGGTAAGCGAAATATTCAGCAATTGGTCTCAACGGATCGTCAGGCTATTCGTGAAATATTGATTAAAAACGCCAAGCCTCTTGCGGCTGCTTTAGGTATGGAAATTATCGATGTTCAGGTGATGCGTATCGATTTGCCGGAGGAAGTCAGCAGTTCAGTGTTCCGCAGGATGGAAGCAGAGCGTGAGCGAGTTGCCCGTGAATTCCGTTCGCAAGGTGCGGAAGCCGCAGAAAGAATTCGTGCCGATGCCGATAGACAGCGTGTCGTTACGATGGCGAACGCATTCCGGGATGCAGAAAAACTTCGCGGTGAAGGCGATGCAAAATCTGCTGAAATCTATGCCAAAGCGTACGGTGCAGATACCGAATTTTTCACTTTCTATCGCAGCTTGAATGCCTATAAAAAGACGTTTACAAGCTCAAGCATGATGGTGCTTGATCCTGATTCCGACTTCTTTAGATATTTTAAGCAGCAGAAATAGGCTAAGACCAGATTCCTGTAGGGGCGACCGGCCGGTCGTCGCCCCTACAGGAACCCGTAACCAACGCTCCGCATGCGGGGCGTTTTGTTTGAGTGGACACACAAAAATGCAACAAAAAGACTCTTGGCTTTTGCCTGACGGCATAGAAGAGATTTTGCCGGAAGAGGCTAAGCATCTTGAAAGCTTGCGCCGTAAGATACTGGATACATTTGCTTGCTGGGGATATGAGTTGGTTATTCCTCCGTTCATCGATTATCTGGATTCCTTGTTGACCGGTTCAGGGCATGATCTGGAATTGCAAACCTTCAAACTGACCGACCAGATTAGCGGCGAAATGCTGGGGGTGAGGTCGGACATGACACCGCAGGTTGCCAGGATTGATGCACATAATCTTAATGCCGAATGGCCGACCCGTCTTTGTTATGTAGGCACTATTTTGCATACCAAGGGCGATCCGCTCGAAAAAACCAGAAGTCCGATGCAGATAGGCGCTGAACTTTATGGGCATGCTGGTAAGGAAAGCGATGTAGAGGTCATCCGCTTGATGCTGGAAATGCTGGCGATGTCGGGATTGCAAAATGTGCATCTTGATTTGGGCCATGTCGGCATCTATCGCGCACTGTCACGGCAGGCGGGATTAACCGATGCGCAGGAAGCCGAATTGTTCGATGTGTTGCAACGCAAAGCCAGACCCGAGTTACAGGAGCTGATGGCCGGTTACAGCATCGATGATGAACTAAAAACCATGTTCCTGAAATTGCCGCAACTGAATGGCGGTAAGGAAACCCTTGCCAAAGCCCGAGCCGTTTTAGCGACGGCAAATGGTGAAGTCAAACAAGCTTTAGCGGATTTGGAAGCCATTGCGGATAAACTGGCGGTCAGTTTTCCATCGCTACCGATCAGTTTCGATTTGGCCGAATTGCGCGGTTACCATTATCACACCGGCGTGGTTTTTGCCGCTTTCGTGCCGTCGGTAGGCAGGGAAATTGCCAGAGGCGGCCGTTATGACAATATCGGTGCCATCTTTGGGCGTGCGCGTGCTGCGACCGGCTTTAGTGCTGACTTGAAAGTATTGTCGGCCTTAGGCAAAGCGTGCTATCAAAAAGAACCCCAAGCCTTGATTTTTGCGCCCAATGGGGATGACGCAACGTTAAATGAAAAAATCAGGGATTTACGCGCCGAAGGACTTGCAGTTGTTCAGCAACTGCCGGGGCAAACCGGGACTGCACAAGAGCTGGGCTGTACATCCGTCCTGGAACAAGATCATCAAAACTGGGTCATTAGACCTTTAGCAAGCTTGGAATAATTATGGGAAAAAATGTCGTTGTCATCGGTACCCAATGGGGTGACGAAGGAAAAGGTAAGCTGGTTGATCTGTTAACGGAACAGGCGGCAGCCGTCATCCGTTTTCAGGGCGGTCACAATGCAGGACACACGTTGGTTATACAGGGAGAAAAGACGGTTCTGCATCTTATTCCGTCCGGCATCCTTCGGGAAAATGTGCAGTGCATGATCGGCAATGGCGTGGTTTTGTCGCCCAATGCCTTGCTTGAAGAAATCGAGTTTCTGGAAAAAGCCGGTATTCCGGTCAGAAATAGATTGCTGATCAGTGAAGCTTGTACGTTGATATTGCCGGTTCATGCAGCTATTGACCAAGCGCGTGAAAAAGCCCGAGGCAGCAAGGCGATTGGTACGACAGGTCGTGGCATAGGGCCTGCGTATGAAGACAAGGCGGCCAGACGAGGCCTGCGCGCCGGAGACTTTTTAAACCCTGCGCTTTTTGCCGAACGATTTAAGGAGCTGGTTGAATATCACAACTTCATGTTGACCAATTACTATCACACCGATGCCGTTGATTATCAAAAAGGCCTTGATGAGGCGCTAAAACTGGGCGAGCAAATCAAGCCGATGTTGACCGATGTCAGCGAGGTTTTATACAAATATCAGGATCAAGGCAAAAACCTGTTATTCGAAGGCGCACAAGGCGCACTACTCGATATTGATCACGGCACTTTCCCTTATGTGACTTCGTCCAGCACCACGGCGGGCGGTGCGGCTACCGGCACCGGCATAGGCCCTCTTGACCTTGACTACGTGCTGGGTATTACCAAAGCCTATTCGACACGCGTAGGCAACGGCCCGTTCCCGACCGAATTGCATGATGCGAACGGCGATCATTTGGGTACGGTAGGCCATGAGTTTGGCGCAACCACGGGACGCAAGCGCCGCACCGGCTGGTTTGATGCGGTCTCCATGCGCAAATCGGCAAAAATGAACAGCCTGAGCGGCATTTGTTTAACTAAGTTGGATGTGCTTGACGGTCTGGAAAAAGTCGGTATTTGTACCGCCTATAGACTTAACGGCGTCATTACCGAAACAGCGCCTTTAGGTGCGGATCAATATGAAGAATGTCATGCGATTATTGAAGACATGCCGGGCTGGACGGGAACGACTGCCGGTGTAACTGATTACAATGCGTTGCCTGACAACGCCAAAGCCTACATCAAGAGAATTGAAGAGCTGGTAGGCGTTAAGATTGCTATCTTGTCAACCGGCCCCGATAGAGACGAAACAATTATCCTGGAACATCCGTTCGCTTGAGCGGCTGTTGCAGAGAAACTAATTACCTGGAGATAACATGGCTGAAACTGTAGATGAATTGACTGTAACGTACGAAGATGGCGGCATTGAGACAGTCAAGGAACTGGACAAAAAAGTGCTGACCAAAGGCGCCTGGGCTACGATTATGTACCGTTATCAGGATTGGAACCGCGCCAAAGAAGAATACGGCCCGGACAAATACACCATTCGTCGTTACCAGAAACAAAATGGCGAGTACAAGCAAAAATCAAAGTTTAATATTTCCAGTAAAGATCAGGCGAAAGCTATTATCGAAGCGCTGGAAGATTGGATTAAATTGGATTGATTGCATAGAGCTATCCAGAAAGATTTTGTTTTTTGTACGGCGCGGTCATTCAGTTAAGCCGTCATCCCGGCATTCCCTGCCGGGATGACGAGTTGTTTAGATGCCTATGCCATGACAG
>CAZAUB010000306.1:0-1852 GCA_964488195.1 uncultured Methylobacter sp.
GACGCGCCACGTGCTGATGCCATTGTGGTGCTGAGTGGGGGGCGGGTTGTCGCTCCCGGTGCGGCGGCAGTTAGCGAATGGTCGGATGCCGACCGTTTCTATGGCGGTGTGGATTTGTTCCAGGCGGGCAAGGCGCCCTTGCTGATTTTCACGGGGGGATGGGTGCCGTGGGAACCCAAGGCCAAGCCTGAGGGTGAGATATTGATCGGCTACGCCAAGGCCTTGGGCGTTCCGGCAAAGAGCATGGTTACAACCAGCGCGGTGGTGAATACGGCGGAGGAAGCTCAGGCTGTCGCAGCACTCCTGGGGCAGCGGCCCGTTGGCGCGGTTCAAGGGACACGGGCACATATTCTTTTGGTGACATCGGCGTTCCATATGCCGAGGGCGCAGCATCTGTTTACGCGTGCGGGATTGGACGTGACGCCATTCCCCGTTGATTTTCAGGTATCGGCTAGTGGCGAATTGGGTGTGATGGATTTTCTGCCTAGCGCTGGTGCTTTGGCGCAAACGGAGATGGCGTGGCGCGAGATGTATGGTCGTTTGTATTACGGTGTGCGTAGCGTTCTTCAGTAAAGTTGCTACGCTGATGCTGGAGCAACAAAAGAGGGTAGGTTTTGTTGACTTAAGCCATTCATGCTTCGAGCAGTTTAGCATAAACGGATGGTGTTGAGGTATCCCAGCAAATTAATCTGCCTTCATCAAATAGACATCAGGCAATTCAAATGAAACACAGCGGCATGCGCTTCTGCCGAGAAAGATAAGCGTAAACAACGAACGTCTTGAGCTGCTATTGTCCCCCAATCTGCCGATTTGCGGAGGTGCCCTTAGGCCGCCCCGGTACGGCTTCAATTCCTGAGCGAGTTTTTCCGCCTGGCATCGGTCTATTCGATCGAATACCGCGCATTCCCAGTATCAAATGCAATGCTATCGTTAACGGTGGAAGTTGTTAACTACTGGAGTGCAGGCTTTGCCTGCAAGCACAAGCAAAGCTTGCACTCCCCTTTCCCGTTACAATGTATTGACTGCTTTGCCTAAGCGTAATACAACATAAATTATCTTCAATAATTAACGTTGTCATAGCAAAATCAAATATCACCATGAATCTGAAAAAACGCCTGGAAATCTTCGATCGACTGGCTGCGGCTATACCCGAGCCTACCACGGAACTGCATTACACCAGCGCTTTTGAATTACTCATTGCGGTGGTTTTATCCGCGCAGGCGACCGATAAAGGTGTCAACAAAGCTACCGCCAAATTATTTCCGATCGCCAATACGCCCAGTGACATTTTGGCATTGGGCGAGGCAGGCTTGAAAGAATACATCAAGACCATCGGACTATTTAACAGCAAGGCCGCGCATATCATTATGCTTTGCAGGCAGTTGCTCGATAAACATGGAGGTCAGGTGCCGGACACACGGGAAGAGCTGGAGGCGCTGGCGGGGGTCGGCAGAAAGACCGCCAATGTGATACTGAATACCGCTTTTGGGCGGCATACGATTGCGGTGGATACGCATATCTTCAGGGTTGCCAACCGTACCGGCATTGCGCCAGGTAAAAATGTGCTGGAGGTGGAGCGCAAACTGGATAAATGGGTACCTAAAAAACATAAAAAAGATGCGCATCATTTATTGATTCTGCATGGCCGTTACACCTGCATTGCCAGAAAGCCGCGCTGCCAGAGCTGTGTTATTAAAGATTTGTGCGAGTATGAGAACAAAACTGGACATCAAGATGACTACACTGCAACGGCGACCAGTCCGATAATTTAGGAGCGGTTAGTGGTTAGTGGAAAGTAGGTAGTGGGCAGTGAGGAGCCATAGGTCGATGTACAAGGTGCCGGGTAGTGTGA
>CAZAUB010000306.1:1952-3854 GCA_964488195.1 uncultured Methylobacter sp.
AATCACCTCCCGAAGAGGTCGGCTTTTATGAAGTCGCGCCGGAAAACTGGATCACCATCGGCGGGAAATTCGGCAAACAGTTTCGCGCGATGACTGAGCGCTTTGATTTTATTTGCCACGGCTTATCGCTGTCGATAGGCAGTACTGATCCGCTGGATGAAAAATTCGTGCGTGAAGTCAAACAGTTTATGGCCGAACATCAAATCAAATTTTACAGCGAACATTTAAGTTATTGTAGCAAGGACGGGCATTTATACGACCTGATGCCGATTCCGTTTACCTCGGAAGCGGTGACTCACGTTGCCGGTCGGATCAGGCGCGTCCAGGATATTCTGGAGCAAAAGATAGCCATCGAAAACGTGTCCTATTATGCCGCCCCCGGACAGGAAATGGCCGAGATCGATTTTTTCAATGCGGTTATCGAAGAAGCGGACTGCGATGTGCTGATCGACATCAACAATATTTACGTGAACAGCGTTAACCACGGCTACGATGCCGAAGCTTTTTTAAAGGCTATGCCTGTACATCGTGTTGCTTATGCTCATATCGCCGGACATTATGTGGAGGCCGAAGATTTTCTGGTCGATACCCACGGTGCCGATGTGATCGACCCGGTCTGGAAACTGTTGGGCAAAGCCTATGAGCTTTACGGTGTGTTTCCGACATTGTTGGAGCGGGATTTTAATATCCCAGCGATGGCAGAATTAATCAAGGAAGTGAGCACTATCAGCGCCATACAAAAAGCCTGGGGAACGGAACATGCCAAGCAATCCGCCTGAGGCTGGTATGAGAGTCGACTTTAAGGCCAAACAGCTGGAGTTTGCGGCGTATATCAAGGATCCAGAAAGCAATTCGCCGCCTGCCGATGTCAATCAACAGCGCATGGCTATGTATCGCGAGCTGTTTTTTAACAATATCGACAGCTTTTTGTCGGCCAATTTCCCGGTATTGCGGGCAATATTGAATGACAGGCAATGGTTCGAGTTGGGGCAGGATTTTTTTGCTAAGCATGCCAGTCAATCGCCGCATTTTTCGAAAATTCCGGAAGAGTTTCTGGATTATCTGCAAAATGAGCGGGACAGCTCGGGGGATTTTCCGTTTATGCTGGAGCTGGCGCATTACGAATGGGTGGAAATGGCTTTGTCCATCGCCAAGGAAACCGTGCCCGCCAATCACCAAAGCCTGGATAACCTGCCTTACCAGCGCATCGGGTTGTCGCCTTTAGCCTGGCCGCTAGCCTATCAATATCCCGTCCAGCAAATATCGCCCGATTTTTTGCCTAAAACGGCCCCGGAACAAGCTACATTCCTGATTGTTTATCGCAACCTTGATGACGAGGTTAATTTTATAGAAATCACCCCGATCACTTACCGATTATTGGAAATAATTCAGGAGCGTGAAGAGGTATTGGTCGAGGATTGCCTAAAGCAAGTTGCCGAGGAATCGAAGCATCCCAATCCTGAAATGATTATGGCTGGCGGCTTGCAGATACTCAAAGAACTGGCTGAGAAGACGGTTATTATGGTTGTATTGAATTAATTCAGGCTGCTTTTAGAGTAAGTTCAATACTTAATCCTACACCTGTAATCATGTCTACTAACGACTCTAATGAGAACAGGTTAATTTTGCCGCGCATCAAATCGGATATGCGTGGTTGTGTTACGCCGATCAATTTTGCCGCTTGCGCCTGGGTTAAGCCAGTATTTTTGATATGCTCTTGTAAGGCGACCATTAACTCAGCACGAATTCTTAGGCTGGCAGCTTCCTGCGGCGTATCTTCAATGGCATCCCATACATTACTGAAACGTTTCTTACTCATTTTTTCCTCCTTAGCAATTCCTTGTAGCGTTCTTTTGCCAGATCAATATCAGGTTGTGCGGTTTTCTGTGTTTTCTTCTGGAA
>CAZAUB010000307.1:0-3836 GCA_964488195.1 uncultured Methylobacter sp.
AGTTTTCCGGCGGCCAGCGCCAGCGCATCGCCATCGCGCGCGCGCTTGCGGTCGAGCCGCAACTGATCGTCTGCGACGAGCCCACCAGCGCGCTGGACGTGTCGGTGCAGGCGCAGATTATCCAATTGCTCAAAACCTTGCAGCAGGAAAAGGGCGTCAGCTATTTGTTCATCACCCATGATCTTGCCGTCGTCGCGGAAATCGCCGATGACGTTGCTGTGATGTACCAAGGCAAGATCATAGAGCAGGGCAGCGTGGCCGAGGTTTTGACCCAGCCCAAACAGGCGTATACCAAAAAGCTGCTGGAGGCTGTGCCGGTTTTGAAAATGGATGAATGATGTAGAAAAATCACCACGAAGGTACGAAGAAATCACATTATCCGTTGATTTTGTCTATACAGAGCCTATACTAAACTATCTTATTTTTTGGATTTAGTGCATTGAAAACAAAAAGAATCGATTGGAGTAAAGAGAAAAATTCCGCACTTAAGCAAAGCCGCAATGTTTGTTTTGAAGCGGTAGAGAATGCTATTAATGACGACAGGATTGTAAATATCGTGCCGCACCATAATCCTGAAAAATATCCCAATCAAAAAATATTGCTAGTAGAAATAAATGGCTATATACATTACGTTCCTTTTGTTGAAGACCAAGACAGCTATTTTTTGAAAAGCATTATTCCTAGCCGCAAATACAATGCAGACTCAGCACAATCGCAGGACAAAACATGAAGACTAATGATTACACCAGAGAAGAATTAGAATTGCTGGAAGCCATGGAAAATCAGCCCTTGGTTAGCGTACCTAATCTGGCGCAGGAAATAGAACAACTAAAGGCCTCGGTTAAAACAAAGCTGAGCAAAAGAAAATCAATCAATTTAAGGCTATTAGAAAACGACTTGCAGCGCATCAAAACCGAAGCAATCAAAGAGGGCATTCCTTATCAAACCTTGATTAGTTCGATTTTACATAAATACGTGCAAGGTGATTTAGAGCGTAGGTTGGATTGAGTGGAAAGGGACGCTGGAGTATTTTAAGAAATAAGATCGCTCATGGACAATGGATAAACGCTCTAAATAGAGAAAGCACCTCTACAAATAAAGAGACCCAAAATTGGTCATTGGAAACTAAAAAGCAGCTTTTAACGAGAAGGCAAATTCAATACTTAAGTAATAACAACGGCTAAGAAACATTACGCTGGTTCCCAAGCTCCAGCTTCCCGAGCACCTCACCTCACCTCGCCCGTATCACCTCGTCACCCCCCTGATCAGCATATGGAATAGCGCCAATGTTCCGGTTGATCCACATAGTCCCGTTTTACGGAATTCTGATGAATGTAATTCTGAAGTCTGCAATAGATTTAAGGGCGGCGGTTTGTTAAGCGAAACTGCCTTGGATCATTTTGGCTTTAATACGTTTAAGCTAAAAAATAAATTAATCAAACTGTTTGAAGTATAATTTGACAAACTGCTGGTAAGGGGCATTAGTGCATATGAACCCCCTTAAAAAACCTTATAGCGCATTTATACTCTGGGGCAGGGTGATTAACTTTAGGTTAGATAAAAATCGTTATTATTGTTTATTTATTAAATTATGGTGATGGAAATTTTAGAGGTTGTAGGTTATGGATAAGATCAATATGGCGAGAGCTGAAGATCGAAGAGGTTTTTTTCGCATTGATGACGAAGTTAGTTTGTTTTACAAAAAAATAGATGAAAAACAAGTCGCCGAGCCCCACCATGTTTCTGACAATATTTTGACTAGCTGTTCGTTGTCTACGGCGCTTGAAATGGTATCGCAGGATTCGGCATTGCTATTGCACAGGCTGGAAAAAAATCAGCCGGAGGTGGCGGATTACTTAAGGTTGATTGACGCCAAAATCGATCTTATTGCTCAGGCTGTCATGATGCAAGGCTTTCAAGTTAAGGAAAACGATACCCGTAATGTTAACGTCAGTGCAACCGGCATAGCTTTTAATTGCGAAGAAGCGCTTAAGGCAGGCGATCATCTGGAAATCAAGATGATGCTGATATCCAGCATGGCGGTCATCGTGACTTACGGCAAGGTTGTTTATTGCAAAAAAGGTCAATTCAACGATAGTCAGTATCCTTATTTTGTTGGCGTTGATTTTATTAATATGAAGGATGAAGATCGGGAAATGCTGATTAAGTATGTGGTCAAAAAGCAATTGCAACAGATCAGGGATAGAAAACAGATTATATAACGCTTAAACGGTTTGTGAATATTTCAGATAATCAAAAAAAAATTCTCACCCTATTGGCTGATGGAGAATTTCATTCCGGCACCGAATTGGCCGATGCTCTGGGCATCAGTCGTTCAGCTGTTTGGAAACAGATCAACGGCTTGGTCGAATTGGGTCTCTCGCACTCGGCAGTCAGCGGTAAAGGTTACCGGCTGGATAAATCGCTGGAGTTGTTGGCAGCGTCAAAAATCAATGAAGTCGTTAACGACCAAGCTCGCGCATTAATTTCATCGCTGGAAATTCATGATCAAATCGATTCCACCAACCGTTATTTAGTCGAACGCTCACAAAACAATGCACCGTCAGGCTCTGTTTGTTTTGCAGAGTATCAAACAGCCGGCAAAGGCAGACGAGGACGGCAATGGGTTTCGCCTTACGGTTGCAATATTTACCTGTCGATACTCTGGCGTTTTCAGCAGGGGCCCGCCGCAATTTCAGGCTTAAGCCTGGCTATCGGCGTGGCAGTCATCCGGGCTTTAAATCAGCATCAAGTCAATGATATAGGCCTTAAGTGGCCTAATGATATTTACAGCCGGGGTAAAAAACTGGGCGGTATTCTGGTTGAAGTTTCGGGTGAGACCGATGGCCCGTGCGCCGCCGTTATCGGTCTGGGATTAAATTTGTTTCTACCGGAAACCCAAGCCCAAAGCATCACCCAAGCCTGGACGGATTTAAGCAAAATTACCGGACAAAACCGGCTGTTCAGGAACAAATTGGCCGGTACCCTGTTAAACCATCTGCTGCCGGTTATTGCCGAGTATGAAGGTGTCGGTATTAAAGCCTATCTCGATGAATGGCGCGGCTATGATTGCCTGACCGGCAAATCGGCGACCTTGTTCATCGGTCAGCAACAATTTGAAGGCATAGTGCATGGAATCGACGATAACGGCATGTTATTGATGGAACGCCCGGATGGCAGTGTGCAGGCCTTTGCCTCCGGCGAAGTCAGTTTTAACGATTTGGCGCTGCAATGAATTTGCTGGTTGATATGGGTAATACCCGGTTAAAGTGGGGGGGAGCGAAGGGCGGTCAAATCATTACCGGCCAGTCCCTGGTTAATACTCGGATTAATCGGCAGGAACTTATTGAACTCTGGCAAGGCATATCCCGCCCGAGGCGGATTGCTGTTTCCTGCGTCAGTGCAAATCAGCTGTTCGAACTTGTCCAATCGGTAGCGATTGAACTTTGGCCTGATGCAGATATTGTTTTGGTTAAATCTCAAGCCCAGGCGTTTGGCGTGATCAACGCTTACCAACAGCCGGGAAAGCTGGGCGTTGACCGCTGGCTGTCTTTAATTGCTGTTTGGCAGCAATATCAAAGTCCGGCCTGTATAGTCGATTGCGGAACGGCGATTACCGTGGATTTAATCGATGCCGATGGCAGGCATCAAGGCGGCCTGATTAGCCCTGGACTGACGCTGATGAAAAAATCCCTGGGCCAGGGAACGGACGCGCTGCCATTTAGCGAAACGAGTCATGTGTTAGGTCTGGCTAGCTGTACCGAGGCAGCAATCTATAGCGGCACCTTAATGGCAGCCATTGGCTTGATTGAACAAGTGCTGACAAAACAACCTAA
>CAZAUB010000308.1:0-3809 GCA_964488195.1 uncultured Methylobacter sp.
GTGAGTATCTGATTGCTCGGATTGTCACATAAATCGATATAAACGTAAGTGACTGCCTGTAATAATTCCATTAAGGCAAAATAAGTTAACGGAATCCAAAGCTCTTTCGACTCCCCCTGTTTAATTGCAACATAAGCTGCGGTACTAAGACCTGCGACGGCTAAAACACCGGACGCTTCACCACTCCAACACATAAAACTGACCTTTTTTAAATTATTAAATACTGCCTACTCATAAATATATCAATGAGGTAGGTTGGGTTAGGTGCGTCTTTTGGCACCGTAACCCAACGGGTTCGGCATTGGTTTGTCGGATTACGCTACGCTAATCCGACCTACGCACTTTGTTTTTATAACCCGCCGGTCGGAAACATTAGGTGATCGAAACAAACGGTTGTAAACCTGCCCATTGTATTACAAATAGGCAGGAATTGAGAAAGGTAATCCATTCATCAGCGGATGACTAAATGCCCTTATAACCGGAAGTTATCGGGTAACGCCGGTCGCGGCCGAACGCCCTGGACGTGATCCTGATTCCCGGCGGGGATTGTCTGCGTTTATATTCGTTCCGGTCTACCAGGCTGATGGCTCTGGCTACATCTTCGCGGCTGAATCCGGCTGCAATGATTTGATCGGCGGATTGATCTTTTTCAATATAACGCTCCAGTATCGGATCCAGCACGTCGTAAGGCGGCAAGGAGTCTGCATCGACCTGATCGGGCGCCAGTTCGGCCGAAGGCGGACGGATAATGACCCGTTCCGGGATCACCTGGGATAACAAATTGCGATAACGCGCCAACTGGTAAACCAGCATCTTGGGCACGTCTTTGATCGGCGCAAAACCGCCCGACATATCGCCGTACAGTGTCGCGTAACCGACGCTCATTTCACTTTTATTGCCGGTGGTTAATAACAGCTTGCCCTGCTTGTTCGACAGCGCCATTAACACCACGCCCCGGCAACGCGCCTGGATGTTTTCCTCGGTGGCGTCTTTAGCCGTACCGGCCGACTGCATGGATGCAGGAGGTAGAGCAACGCAGGGAGCAGTTGCCGAAAAAATATCGGCCAACATGCCGGTGAACGCATTAACGGCGGGTTCTATCGGAATAATATGATATTTGACGCCCAAGGCTTCCGCTTCCAACACCGCATCTTCGTTGCTCATGTCTTGCGTATAGCGTGACGGCAATAACACGGCTTCAACTTTACCGGCTCCCAGAGCATCAACGGCCAGCGCCAGAACCAGCGCCGAATCAATGCCGCCGGACAGGCCCAAGATGGCTCCCTGGAAACCGTTTTTACGCACATAATCTTTAATGCCCAGCACCAGGGCCTGATATTCGCTGGAGATTTCATTATAAAGCGGCGCACAATCGATTTTTACGGGCTGATTGCCGTCAAACTCGACCACGCTGATCTGCTCTTTAAACTCCGCAGCACGAAATACGATGTCTCCGTCTGCGTCTACGACAAAAGACGCGCCGTCGAAAATCAATTCATCCTGGCCGCCGACCTGATTAACATAAACCAACGGAATCTGCGCGGCTTTAACCTGACTGCAAATAATGGCTTCGCGTTGATGGATTTTTCCCGAATTAAACGGCGAGGCGTTAAGGGTCAGCAGTAACTCCGCTCCCGCTTGCTTGTTGTCTTCAATAATGCCCTGTCTCCAAACATCTTCGCAAATGGTCAGCCCTATAAAGGTGCCGTTGAACTCAAACACACACGGCTGGTTGCCCGCCGTGAAATAACGCTGTTCATCAAACACACCATAATTGGGCAACGCCCGCTTGCGATAACAGGCCACTATCGCGCCCTGATGCAATACCGCCGCGCTGTTGTAAAGCTTGTCGCCATCGCGTTCAGGAAAGCCGACGATCAGCGCAATACCGGCAACGCGGTCGGCCAGTTGATAAAGCGCGTTATTGGCGGCGGTAATAAAATCGGCGCGTAATAACAAGTCTTCCGCCGGATAGCCGGTAATGGTCAGTTCGGGAAAAACGACCATATCCGCGCCCAATTCGTCACGGGCATGAATGGCGGCGCGGGCGATGTTGTCAACATTGGCGGCGATGTTGCCAACCAGGAAGTTGGTTTGGGCTAGGGCTATTTTTAGGGTCATGCGTAGAAATTAGATTAGTAAGTATTTCTGTCGGCTGTCGGTGTTTTTGTTAACCATTTACGGCAAAGACTACTAGTATATGGTCACTATATTCTATGCTTCCAATAGTCAGGGTCTCTATGAAGGTGCATAACCGCAACAACATATATTTTATCCTTTTCTTCAGCATATAAAATCCCATATGGAAATCTTCTTACCAAAGACCTTCTAATCTCACCTTCAATGACTAACCATGCTTTTGGAAACGCAATAATTCGTTCAAGAGCAGAGAAGACCTCCAGTGAAAAGTCATATCCCAAACCTTTTTCAATATCTTCGTAATAATCAATAGCTGCATTAAATTCAGATTCCGCCGCAGGGTGAAATAAGGCGTTCACTGCTGAAATCTAGCCTCTATTTTTTTAAACACCTCAGCAGCGGAAATTGCGGTTATCTCGCCTGATCTCAGTTGCTGTAAGCGGCGTTTTGCTACTGCCATCCATTTTTCATCGATCTCAGATTCCGGCGCATTTAAACTTCGAAGCAAAGAGTCTACAATCAATGCCCGCTCTTCAACAGGTAGCGAAACAGCTTCAGCTATGAGGTCTTTGGTTTTCATGTTTTCTCCATTTCTTTAGCTACGGATGTTAGGTTGGGTTACAAACACCCCTTCATCGCCACACCAATATCAGTCGGCGAACTAACGACTTCAATCCCCGCCGCTTTAAGCGCGGCGACTTTGCCTTCCGCAGTGCCTTTGCCACCGGTCACAATCGCACCGGCATGTCCCATGCGCTTTCCGGGGGGAGCTGTTTGCCCGGCGATATAGGCAACCACCGGCTTGGTGACATGCGCTTTAATATATTCTGCGGCATCTTCTTCTTCGCCGCCGCCGATTTCACCGACCATCACGATGCCTTTGGTTTGCTCATCGGCCTGAAAGCGGCTGAGCACATCGACAAAGTTCATGCCGTGTATCGGATCGCCGCCTATGCCAACGCAGGTGCTTTGGCCCAATCCTTGCGCGGTGGTTTGGTGCACGGATTCATAAGTTAAGGTGCCGGAGCGCGACACGATGCCGATTGATCCCGGCAGGTGGATGTTAGCCGGCATGATGCCTATTTTGCATTCGCCTGGGGTAATGATGCCGGGGCAGTTGGGGCCGATTAGCAATGCGCCGGTATCGGCCATCGCCGCCTTAACGCGCAGCATTTGTAATATGGGTATGCCTTCTGTGATGCAGACGATCAGTTTAATACCGGCATCGACCGCTTCCAGAATAGCGTCGGCAGCGTAGAAAGGCGGCACGTAAATGACGCTGGCGGTGGCGCAGGTAGAGTCCACTGCATCCTGCACGGTGTTGAACACCGGCAAACCCAAATGCGTTTCGCCGCCGCGTTCCGGGGTAACGCCGCCGACTAATCGGGTGCCGTAGTCCAACGCTTGCTGGGAATGGAAAGTACCTTGCTTGCCGGTAAAGCCCTGGCAAATCACTTTGGTGTCTTTGTTGATTAAAATACTCATGCGGCCTCCGCCAATGCTACAACTTGCTCTGCCGCGTGCGCCAAATCATCCGCCGCATAAAGATTAAGTCCGGTGTTGCTTAACAAGGCTCGGCCCTGTTCGGCATTGGTGCCTTCCAGGCGCACCACTACGGGTATGGTGACGTGAACCTGTTCGACTGCGGCTAAAATACCCGCCGCGATAAT
>CAZAUB010000309.1:0-3803 GCA_964488195.1 uncultured Methylobacter sp.
CGCTGATCGCCTTTTTTGCTTTTTCTACAAGCGCCAAGATTTCACTTTCGGTGCGCGAGGCATAGCGTTCGATGAACGTAAAATAGGCCACCTTGGCTTCGAATGTTCTTTTCAATATACGTAAAGAGCCGGCGCGATTGAATAGAGCTCTCGCTACTTGATTAACGATGCCCGCTTCGCTGTGTGCGGCATAGCGCAACACCACGGCCGCGGATGCTGGCTAAAAAGCGCCTGATTTTCGGCCAACTACACGCCATCCATGGCGTCATTAGCAGAAGTGCCGGATGATCCGGTTTTAAAGCGTAACTACTTCATTACCCTTGCCGATCAGCACGACATCCGCAGGGCGCATCGCAAAAATACCGACGGTGACTACGCCGGTAATGTTGTTGATGGTTTGTTCCAGCTTGATCGGATCGATAATGTCCAGGTTGTGCACATCAAGAATCACGTTGTGGTTATCGGTGATAAAGTTTTCCCGCCACTCCGGCTGGCCGCCTAGTTTAACCATCTCCCTGGCAACGTAACTTCTGGCCATCGGAATCACTTCAACAGGCAGCGGAAATTTTCCCAACACATCGACGCATTTGCTTTCGTCGGCGATGCAGATGAATTTCTTGCTGGCTGCTGCGATAATCTTCTCGCGGGTCAACGCGCCGCCGCCGCCTTTGACCAGATATTTGTGCGGATTGACCTCGTCCGCGCCGTCCACATAAACATCCAGGGTGCCGACTGCGTTCAGATCCAGCACAGGAATGCCGACTTTTTTTAACTGGGCGGTGCTCATTTCAGAACTGGAGACCGCGCCCTCAATATCCGCCTTAAAATCGGCCAAATAATCGATGAAATGTTTCACCGTAGAGCCGGTGCCTACGCCGACTATGGCGACATCTTTAATATAGTGCAACGCGGCTTGAGCCACTTTTTGTTTTAATTCATCTTGAGTCATGAGGCTATCCTGATTTTAGTTATAGGTATGTAAAGGGTGTGTGATAATACCGCAGAACCAAAGATTACTCAGCTGATTTTTAAAAAATGCTTACGATAAATTCAAGCCCTCATGTTCATCTTACACAGCTCTAATAAAACCGAAAACCTGGTTGCCCACCTGACTGCGGTCATCGAAAACGCGCCGCTGGCATCGCCTTTTGCCAAGGAAGTTTTTTTGATCCAAAGTCAGGGCATGGAGCGCTGGTTATCGCAGCAGCTAGCCAGTCAATTTAAGGTCTGGGGCAATTACGAGTTTTTATTTCCCGGCAAGTTTTTCAGCTCTCTGGCGCAGAACATCGACAGCCGCTTAAGCGATGCGGCTTTCGAGCGTAATTTGATGCTGTGGCGGATTGAGGCATTGCTTCGTAGGTTGGATGGTGAGACGTTTTCGCCGCTAACGCAATACCTGTCCGGCGAAAATATCGCCTTAAAACGCTATCAGCTGGCCCAACAGTTGGCGCAGATTTTTGACCAGTACCAGATGATGCGACCGGATATGCTGGCGGCGTGGCAAAAGGGGCAGTTGTTGTATCAAACAACTGCCGAACGCTGGCAACAAGCGCTGTGGCTGCAAATAACCGCACAGACCGGCAACCGGCATCGAGGTTCGTTATGGCTGGATGTGATTTCCAAGTTGAATGCGGCAGAGGAAAGCGCTTTTAGCCGGCAATTGCCGGAGCGGATTTCGGTGTTCGGGCTTAACACCATGCCGCCGCTGTTCTTAAGCTATTTACAAGGCCTGTCCAAACATTGCCAGCTGCATCTTTATTTGCTCAACCCGGCGCAAGATTTTTGGGCCGATCTGGCAAGCAAACGGCAGCGAACCAACGATGAAAACTTTACCGGTCATCCATTACTATCAACCTTAGGCCAACAAGGTCGCGAGTTTCAGGAGATGTTGCTGGAGCAGGCGCAGTTTGATTTTGAGCCGGAAAGTTTTGAGCTGGGCGAGGCGCGTACTAATCTGCAACATTTACAAAATGGCATTTTAAATAACCGGCTGGATGGGCAGGCTCTGCAACCAGACAACTCCATCAGCATTCATGCCTGTCATTCCCGGATGCGCGAGGTGGAAGTGCTAAAAAACCAGCTGCTGCAAGCGTTGGAAGCCGACCCGACTCTGGAGCTGCGCGATATTGTGGTGATGGCGCCGGACATTCAGGTGTACGAGCCGTTTATTTCCGCCGTTTTTGACGACATCCAACACGCCATCGCCGACCGCAGCTTGCGCCTGAGCAACAACGCGCTGGATGCCTTCATCCGCTTTTTGGATTTAAGCCAAAGCCGTTTCGGCTGGCAGACGGTGCTGGATTTGCTGGAGCAATCGGTGGTGTATCCGGGTTTCGGCTTGTCCGAGGTCGACCTGGAGCTGGTCAAACACTGGGTGCAGGATACCCATGTGCGCTGGGGCAAGTCGGCGCAACACAAACAGGAACTTGGCCTGCCCGAGCTGAGCGAAAACACCTGGCAGGCGGCGCTGGACAGGTTGCTGATGGGTTATGCCGTTGGCAGCGATCAGGATTTTGTTACCGGTGTGCTGCCTTACAAGGATATTGAAGGCTCATCAGCGCCGGCCTTGGGCGGCTTGTGCGATTTTATGCAGCTGTTGTTTAAAGCGAGCAAGGAACTCAAACAGGCGAAACCGTTAAAAAGCTGGAGCACGCAGCTTTATTATTACGCCGACCAGTTATTGGCGGCGGCGGAACCGGTCGAGCGCCAGCAGCTTAACGAACTGCTGGCGGAATTATCCGCCGAGCTGGCCGCAGTGCACAATGATGACGTCGAGTTGCAAGTGATTATCAGCTGGCTCAAAGGCATGGTTGCCGAGCGCAAATCGTCAAACGGCTTTTTGCGCGGTCAGCTGACCTTTTGTTCTATGTTGCCGATGCGCTCCATTCCGTTCAAGGTGATCGCGCTGCTGGGCATGAATGACGGCGAGTTCCCCAAAATCGACCGTCATCCTACCTTTGACTTGCTGGCGCACAATTTCCGCAAAGGTGACCGCTCACGTCGTAGCGACGACCGTTATCAGTTTCTGGAAATTTTGTTGTCGGCCAGACAGCAGCTGATTATGACCTATATCGGCCAGTCGATCAGCCACAACGACGCGATTCCGCCATCGGTGGTCATCAGCGAATTGCTGGAGGTTTTGCTATGTAGGGGCGACCGGCCGGTCGCCCCTACAGACCTGATTACCCGGCACCCGTTGCAGTCGTTCAGTCGGCGCTATTTTGACGGCTCGGCTAATTTATTCAGTTTTTCCGAAGCCGATTGCGAAACCGCCAGCGCATTGTCCTGTAGGGGCGACCGGCAGGTCGCCCTTGTTGACTTGTGGTGGCAAGGAACAATCCCCGAAGACACCGTAGAAGCGGAAGTGATCGAACTGAACGAATTGTTCAGTTTTTTCCGGCATCCGCAGCGTTATTTTATGCAGCGGCAAATGGATTTACGCTTTAGCGGCATGGAAACCGATGCCGAAGAGCGCGAGCCGTTTTCTGTCGCCAAGCTGGAGAGTTACGCCATTTATCATGAATGGATAGACGAAGCCTTAAACGGCAAGCCGGTATTGGTAAAAAAACTGCAAGCCCAAGGCCGGTGGTTGGCGGGTGTGCCGGGCGAACTGGAGTTCGATCGCCAACAGCAGGTGATTAATGGATTTGTCGAACGAATAAAAGCCAAAAACCTGGGCGCGGCTTTGGATGATTTGCCGCTAGACATAATCGTCAACGGGTACCGCTTGGTCGGCAAACTCGGCAACCTTTATGAACGCGGCAGCCTGTTTTATCGCTACGCCGACCTTAAGGGCAAGGATT
>CAZAUB010000310.1:0-3792 GCA_964488195.1 uncultured Methylobacter sp.
TGCTGGAATACAACTGCCGCTTCGGCGACCCTGAAACGCAGCCGATCATGATGCGCCTGAACAGCGATCTGGTAGCACTTATCGAGGCCGCCCTGGCTGGCAATCTCGATAAGACCACCAGCGACTGGGACAAGCGCGCCGCATTAGGCGTAGTCTTGGCCGCAGGCGGTTATCCTGACGTCTATCAAAGCGGTGCAGTTATTTCCGGCTTGCCTCACGAAGAGCACGAAGACAGCAAGGTGTTTCATGCGGCCACCCAACAAGTCGGTAACGATCTGGTCACAGCCGGCGGACGGGTATTATGCGCTTGCGCTTTGGGTCATGATATTAAGGAAGCCCAAAGCAAAGCCTATGCGCTAGTCAACCGCATCCACTGGGACAATGTCTATTACCGTACCGATATTGGCTTTAAGGCTATAAAATCCTCGAACGGGTCGGGGTGACGGGTGAATGAACTCATAGCCTATACCTCCATGGCTTTTTATGCCGATAGAAACTATACTCAGTTAAACTTTTCTTGGGACGAACAGACAATGATTTCCTAATGACCCTTTATCACCTTGATGCTGGTTCAGTTGTTTGTAGATTGAATAATTTCACACTGTACAATGCGCCTCCTTCTTCAAGCTATTTAAAAAAAATTTAAAATTAAACGGTTATATTCCCTACCATCCCTGATTAAATAAGAGACAACTACTTGGCTAATAATATTATTGATCATTTCAATGAATATTTTGAAATGGTGCCGGCGATTTCTGAGGAACTTAAAACAGAAGTGTATAAGCTACGCTACCAGGTGTATTGCGTTGAAAACAAGTTTTTAAACTCCGATGATTATCATGATGAAATGGAATTCGACGAATTTGACCGGCATTCTGCTCACTATCTCATTCGTCACCGTAAACTTGGAATTTATATAGCAACCACACGCATTATTCTGTCAGATGCCAATGATCGAGAAAAACTATTTCCAATTGAAAAACACAGCCGGATTGATAATGTTAATTTATTAAAAACCATGCCCCGGCATAATCTGGCTGAGTTGTCACGATTTTGTGTTTCGAAAGAGTTTAGACGAAGAAAAAACGAACAGCATCTATTGACGACTAACGATGCCGAATCAGAGATTACTTATGAACAAGAAGAGAAACGAAGTTCTTCTCACCTGACACTCGCCTTGTTTGCATGTGCGATTAAAATGAGTTGTGAAAATAACATTCAATACTGGTACGCTATCATGGAACCTTCCTTAAAACGGGTTTTTTCGACATTAGGCATACATTTTGTCGGGATTGGTCCATTAGTGGACTACAATGGACTACGCCAGCCTTGTGTGATTAAAATAGATGGTCTTTTGGATAGCGTTGCTAAAAAAGATTTAAATTATTGGAACATGCTGACTAAAAACGGGCAATTCCAGACACAACAAGAGCAAGCTTCCAATTTTCGTTGCAAAACCATGTAAATATCATGCAAGTTGGCCAAATCCGCTTATATTATTAAAAATTAGTCGATACTTCAAAGTAGAAACTTCTTCCCGGCATTGGAACGTTTTGCGGCAACGCAGCAACGGCAGGATCAAAGTTATTGGCATCGAACATATTATGTATAGAAGCTGCCAGATTCAGGTGTCCCAATAGTTTTTGGCCTCTTAATGTCAGGTCAATGGTTTCATAATCTTGCAATGGCCTGTTATCGGCTGGTAGCCTTGTTCGACCGCCGACCCAATTAATCTGTGGCTGAATGTGCCATTGCGGTAAAAACTGCCAGCGGACTGCCGTATAAACATGATGTTCAGGCACGCCCGTTACCCGGCTGTTGGTGCTGTTATTTCGGGCATTTTGCCAGGCGTAATTACCCATCACATTCCATTGCTCAGCTATCTTCCAGTTCCATTCCAGTTCAGTACCGTAACCGTTCTGATTGCCGCCATTTTTATAGGTAACCGTACCTGACGGTATGGCGATAAGATCATTAATTTCATAATAATACAGATTGACCACTGTTCTCAGCGAAGAGAAAGGACGATAGTCAAAAGCCCATTCAAGGGTGTTAATCGTTTCCGGCTTTAACTGCTTGTTGCCTACGATTACCGGATTATTTTGATTACCTTGCTCTGAAAAATTGGGCGCCCTGAAGGCTTTGCCATATAGTATCTTACTGGTCAATTTTTCATTAATATCCCAAACCAGTGCGGCACGCGGATTGAAGGTGCCACCAAAATCAGAATAGTGATCGTAACGGATGCCAGCTGTCAGTAGCCAACTTTTAGCGAATTGCCATTCATCCTGCGCTACAGCGGACCAGATAGATCGAGAGGTGTTGGGTAAATAAACAAACTGTGTGCCTGTAATATCGGTTAATTTGCCATTAACTACAGGGGGCAGCGGTGCGCCATAGCCAAAGTTTCTTCTGTCACTGGTAACAATATCCTCATACCGGAAGCCTGCGCCTAAGCGCAACAGATGATTGTCCCAACCCCGATAGAGTGAACTCAATTCTATTGACGGGATTTTCTGTATCCTACCTAAATCAGCAATGGCTCCATTGGAAAATGAAACTAATGAATTGGGGGGTTTGAAATTAATATTCCCATCCGGAGCGATGGGTAACTTGGCGTTATCCGGGAAAAGCTGTAATTCTCCTGTCTGAAAATCAGTATGCAAATAACTGGCATGCGCCATCAACTCCCAGTCATCAAACCAGTCTTCTGATGAAAACCGAATATCCCCCAGATATTGCTCGCCATTAGCACGGGCGTTCGGATCCAATGCTGTCGCAGCGCCGAGACGAAGACCACTATCAATTGAATTAAACGCCCAAAAACCGATATCCCAATGCTTGCGTTGTAAATTCAGATGTCCGTTCAAGGTTTCATAGCGGGTATTCATTGGGCCTGGCGCATGAGAAGCATCAGTTTTAAAAATGTCATCCAAAGTGGATTGACTATCGGCCTTAATAATCCTACCATTATCGCCATTAGTATGCTGATATTGCAGACTGGTCGCGATATCCCAACCTGCCCACTGAGTGCCATACTGTCCCCATCCGCTCTGAGTGCTATGATCACCTACGCGAGCCCCTAAGACCTTACCGTTGATGTCCTTGGCATTTTTTGTAATGATATTGATAACGCCCGCAAAAGCATCCGCGCCATACAATGCAGAGCCTGGCCCCCGGATAACCTCAACGCGCTGAATAGCTTCAAGAGGTAACTCGGTAAAATCCATTACTGTTCCACGAAAAGGCGTAGTAATACGCGTACCGTTTAGCATCATCAGGATTTCTGAGTTTGTCGTATTACTTATTCCTCGCATACTGTAATAATAATCACCTGTCGAGTTCTGTACACCGGCATGCATCCCCGGTACTGTTTCCAAGACCTCATGCAGCTCCGTCGCGCCCATGGATTTGATCTGCTCAGCGGTAATCACGCTGGTCACTGCCGCAGACTGAAAAATCGGTTTTGACGTTCCTGTAGCAATAGTAGTAACAGGAATTGCACCCAATTCATCAAGAGACAGATCCATTAAGTCATCAGCAGCTGCCACACTTAAACTGGAGCAGCAAATAAGTGCCAAGTTGACCATTAACGCAAATTTAACTCTCATTTTTTACACCCCGGAAAAGGTTTTATCAGCTTAAGTTCATCCAGAGGTACAGGTTTACCAATACCATATCCTTGGGCATAATCCACGCCCAATTCATTAAGCAACAAAAAGATTTGTTCGTTTTCAACAAATTCGGCAATCGTCTTTTTATCCATAACGTGCCCGACTTCGTTAATTGATT
>CAZAUB010000311.1:0-3757 GCA_964488195.1 uncultured Methylobacter sp.
CGGTAGGCTTGCAGCAGGATCGCAGGACCCAGGTAACGCTCGCTGTTCCACCAGTAACTGGGGCAACTGGTCGAGCAACAGGCGCACAGCACGCAGTCGTATAAGCCATCGAGTTTTTCCCGGTCTTCTTTGCTTTGCAGACGCTCGGTATCGGCAGGCGGCGGGGTTTGGGTTTCTATCCACGGTTTGATTGAGGTGTATTGCGCATAAAAATGGGTCATATCCGGCACCAGGTCTTTAACGACTTGCAAATGCGGCAACGGATAAATTTTGATGGTGCCGGTATAAGAATCGATGGCTTTGGTGCAGGCCAGCGAGTTTTTACCGTTGATGGTCATCGCGCAGGAGCCGCACACGCCTTCGCGGCAGGAACGCCGGAAGGTTAAGCTGCTGTCGATTTCGTTTTTGATTTTCAGGATCGCGTCCAGCACCATCGGGCCGCAGCTGTCCATATCCAGTTCGAACGCATCGATGCGCGGGTTTTCGCCGGATTCTGGGTCCCAGCGATACACTTCAAATCGGCGGATGTTGGTTGCGCCATCTGGCGCTTTAAAGGTTTTGCCTTCGATTAAAACCGAGTTTTTAGGCAGGGTAAATTCAGCCATTAGTACACCCTCTCTTTTGGTGGAATTACGTCGACTTCGTCGGTCAAGGTGTACATATGCACCGGCCTGTAATCGATTTTAACCTGATCATCGCTCAGCCAGGTCAGGGTATGCTTCAGCCAGTTTTCGTCGTCGCGATTCGGGTAATCTTCCCTTGCATGTCCGCCCCGGCTCCCGGTGCGGTTCCAGATCAACGATTTATCGGCCACTTTGACATCGGCAAAGGTTTTTCTGACTTCCGCCATCGCGTTGATGCCTTCGGTCAGCGTGGAGCCGGTTCTAAACACCGCCGCTTTGGCTTGCATGACTTTTTGCATGTCCAAGCGAATATCGGCGGTGCTACGGTTGCCATTGGCATTGCGGATTTTATCGAAACGGGCGACGGCTTTGTCGCAAGCGTTGCTCGCCAACGGTTTCTGTCTGGAGCCCGGCTTGATCAGCTCCGCACAGCGTATCGCAGCGGAGCGCCCGAATACGACCAGATCGAGCAGCGAGTTTGAACCCAAGCGGTTTGCGCCATGCACGGAAACGCAGGCCGCCTCGCCGATTGCCATCAAGCCCGGAACCACGGCATCGGGATTGTCGCCGTTTAAGGTGACGACTTCGGCTTTGTAATTGGTCGGAATGCCGCCCATGTTGTAATGCACGGTCGGCAACACCGGAATCGGCTGTTTGGTCACATCGACATTGGCAAAAATCCTGGAGGTTTCGGATATGCCCGGCAAGCGTTCGTGAATGATGGCCGGATCAAGATGTTCGATATGCAAATAGAGGTGATCTTTAAGCGGCCCTACGCCGCGACCTTCTTCAATTTCAATAGTCATTGCACGACTGACCACATCGCGTGAAGCCAGGTCTTTGGCGGACGGCGCGTAGCGTTCCATGAAGCGCTCGCCTTCCGAGTTGGTCAGATAACCGCCCTCGCCTCTTACGCCTTCGGTAATCAAGCAGCCTGCGCCGTAAATGCCGGTCGGGTGAAACTGGATGAACTCCATATCCTGCAACGGCAAACCGGCGCGTAACACCATCGCGTTGCCGTCGCCGGTCACGGTATGTGCCGAGGTGCAGGAAAAAAACGTGCGCCCGTAACCGCCGGTCGCCAATACGGTCATCCGGGATTTGAACAAATGCAGGGTACCGTCATCCAGACACCAAGCCAATATGCCGCGACATTCGCCCTCTTCCATAATCAAATCCAGCGCGATGTATTCGACGAAGAATTCGGCCTTATGCTTTAACGCCTGCTGGTACAAGGTATGCAAAATCGCGTGACCGGTCTTGTCTGCCGCCGCGCAAGTCCGTTGCGCTTGACCTTTGCCGAAATGCGTGGTCATGCCGCCAAACGCACGTTGATAGATTTTGCCGTCGGCGGTGCGCGAAAACGGTACGCCGTAATGCTCCAGCTCGATCACGGCGGGGATGGCTTCGCGGCACATATATTCGATTGCGTCCTGGTCGCCCAGCCAGTCGGAGCCTTTGACGGTGTCATACATATGAAAGCGCCAGTCGTCTTCGCCCATATTGCCCAGCGCCGCGCTGATGCCGCCTTGAGCGGCGACGGTATGGCTGCGGGTTGGGAAGACTTTGGTGATGCAGGCGGTTTTCAGGCCTTTTTCCGCCATACCCAAGGTAGCGCGCAATCCTGCGCCGCCTGCGCCGACGACGACCACATCGTAAGCATGTTCAATAATTTTATAATCTGCGGACATGAGTTACCCTATCGATACAATGCGAAACACAGCCAGCAAAGCCGCAATCGCCAAAAACAAAAAAGCCAGATTGACGACCCAGATTGAGATAATCCTGAAGCCTTCGGCGGCGACATAATCTTCAATCACCACCTGCAAACCCAAGGCGGCGTGGTAGAAAACGGCCATGATCCACGCCACTATGCAGACGCTATTAGCAGGTGACGCCAGCCAAGCTACGGTTTGTTGATAGGGAGCCGTCAGGCTCAAACCCAGAAAGTTGATCAGCCAAAAAGACAACGGGATCAGCGCTACGGCAGTGACGCGCTGCATCCACCAGTGAGTGGTTCCGCTTTTTGCAGAACCCAAGCCCCGAACCCCGGATAAAGGCGTTCTATAGTCCATAACATCCCCACACAAAAGTCATCAAAGTCAGCGCCAATGAAACAGCCAGCTCAATCATGGCATACCGGTTTAGCGTAGCCAATTCAAAGCTGCTGCCGGAATCCCAAATCAAATGGCGAACGCCATGGCATAGATGGAAAAACAGCGCGTATACAAAACCCCAGCATACCAGTTTGAACAGCCATAGATTCATAACGGCCTGCATTGCAGCGTATGAATCCGCGCCGCCTGCCAGCGCAGAAATGACATAAACAAATAAGACCAAACCGGCTGAGAGCATGACGCCGGTCATCCGGTGGGTGATGGAAATAATGCCGGTTAAAGGCAGTCTGTAGACTTGCAAATGCGGGGATGTGGGCCTGTTGGTATGTATCGCCATAGTGTTATCCGGTAGTTGTGTTTACTCAGTGGTCTTGCGCTGTGAGCCGTTCTGTTCCCTGCCGTCATAGCCGGTAGAATCAGCTGGATCATGTTGTACCATATATTATAAACGTCCGTTAAGTTAATAAACTGGAATTTACAGCCTGTTGGTTGCGCCCGAACGGAAGCTTTATAATTCTAAACATCACATTTTGAAATGCCAAGCTACAGCGCTTCTAATTAAACTGTGTTATTTAACACACTAAAATAGGTCATATGCCACACTTTTGTTTTAAAAAAATATTTAGCCGGATGAAATATTTTTACTAGCCCTGAATTTACTGGCTTCACAGGGCATGAGTAATGCCTGGCATAATAAATGCTTTTTTATTTACCTTAACTGCCCAACCATTCGATTATTTATCAAATACAAACTGAATTTATATTTATGTATAAACGCATGTCTTGTAACATGCCGTAATTTTACAACCTTTGAGAGACTCTTATGTACCGTAAAGTTTTACCCTTATTATTAGTCGCCATTCCCTCAACAGCGATGGCCGACCATCTTTCAGGCGGCTTTGGCTTGCAATCTTCAGCGCCTTTTTGGACGGAAAGCGCTCAAACACTTAACGCAGGCAAAATTGCCGCCGGAGTCCGCGCAGAATATCAACAGCTTCGTCCTTATAGTGATGAAAA
>CAZAUB010000312.1:0-3748 GCA_964488195.1 uncultured Methylobacter sp.
GCTTCGTAAAAACGTATACCCTATCGTTTCTGAGCCCTCCAGGCTCCTGTTTCGTAACAAATGAATGTTTTTGACAGCGTTTTAAACTCAACTGATTTTTTAGGATAATCCTGGACAAGGTGTTTTAAACACTGATTGGCAGTCAGTACCAATTGGTAACTGCTTTCGCTCTACGGCGCGAAATAAAATATCTTTACAATTAGAACACGCGTCCGAATCAACCCCAACTTTCATTTTCCAGTTCTTTGCCCGTTAATTTTTCTGCAATTATCAATATAGTGCGTTATAATGCTCTGATATACAAACACATTTCTCCGCGCTTACGCGCATTCTATATCTACAACAGGTAAATCCATGTCCAATGATGTTTCTACATTACCCTCTTTCCGTGATTTAGCCCTGATTGAACCGGTGCTAAGAGCGCTGGATGATGTCGGTTATGAAACACCCTCACCCATACAAGCACAAACCATCCCGCTCCTACTGAAAGGCAAAGACGTTCTGGGGCAAGCACAAACAGGAACCGGCAAAACCGCCGCTTTTGCATTACCGATTTTGTCGCGCATCGATCTCAATAAAAAAGACCCGCAAGTTCTGGTGCTGGCGCCAACTCGTGAACTGGCCATTCAGGTTGCAGAAGCGTTTCAACGTTATGCCTCGCATTTAAAGGGTTTTCATGTTCTGCCCATCTACGGCGGACAAGACTATAGCACCCAGTTACGTCAGCTAAAACGCGGCGCTCATGTGGTTGTCGGTACGCCGGGCCGGGTTATGGATCACATGCGCAAAGGCACGTTAAACCTGAAAGGACTCAACTTTCTGGTGCTTGATGAAGCCGATGAAATGCTGCGCATGGGTTTTATTGATGATGTGGAATGGATTCTTGACCAAATTCCTGAACAAAGACAAATCGCGCTGTTTTCTGCGACTATGCCTACGGTTATTCGTAAAATCGCCCAGCAATATCTGAATGAGCCTGAGCATATCACCATTAAAGTCACCAGCGCGTCGGCGGAATTCATCCGCCAACGTTATTGGCTGGTTAGCGGCGTGCACAAACTGGACGCACTGACCCGCATCCTGGAAGCCGAAACCTTTGACGGCATGATTATCTTCGTCAGAACCAAAACCGCAACCGTTGAGCTGGCAGAAAAACTGGAAGCGCGCGGTTATTCGGCCGCTGCGATTAACGGCGATATGTCTCAAGCACTTCGGGAACGCGCCATTGCCAACCTGAAAAACGGCAAACTGGATATTTTAATAGCGACTGACGTTGCTGCACGCGGACTGGATGTAGACCGCATCACCCATGTCGTCAACTATGACATTCCTTACGATACCGAATCTTATGTTCACCGTATCGGCAGAACAGGCCGCGCAGGACGCACCGGCGATGCCATTTTGTTTATTGCCCCCAGGGAAAGAAACCTGTTGGCTAACATTGAAAAAGCGACCAAGCAAAAAGTTGAAGAAATGGGTTTGCCTTCAACCGAGGTCATTAACAATAAACGTATCGCCCGCTTTAAACAGAACATTACCGACACCCTGGGCGCCGAAGAATTAGGCTTTTTCAGCCAACTAATAGAACAATACCAACAAGAACACAATGTAACCGCGCTGGAAATAGCCTCCGCACTGGCAAAGCTGGTTCAGGGTGAAACGCCGCTGTTAATGCAAAATCTGCCTAAAAAATCCAAAGATAGCCGGGACGACAGGCCATCCAGGGATGACAGACCATCAAGATCTGATAGACCTGACAGACCGCAAAAAGACCGTAAACCCAAACGTGCGTTCGGCGGCGGGGCGGATATCGAAATGGAAACCTACCGGATTGAAGTCGGTCACAATCATGGCGTAAAACCCGGCAATATCGTAGGGGCCATAGCCAATGAAACAGGGATTGATGGGGACCATATCGCCCGCATTAGAATCCAGGACGACTACAGCACCGTTGAGTTACCGGCAGGCATACCGAAAGAATTGTTTGAGGAATTGAAAAAAGTTAGGGTAGCCGGTCAGCAACTTAACATATCCAAAATGGGTGAAGGCGCTAAAAAAACGGATAAAGCCGACGATGGCGCTAAAAAAGTGGATAAAAGCAAAAAAAGAGTAGGTTCAACATCCAGACGGGCAAAGCCAAAAGCAGCTGAATAATCTACAACTCTGTGGGCGACCTGCCGGTCGCCCCTACCCTACTGATTCCAGATACAGCCGCCACCGGCTTTTTCAATAGCCTCCAGGCGTTGTTGATGAGCGTTTAATTCCTCTTCCGTACAACGTATGACTTTTAAGGCGGAACGATCCGCCGACAAATACTTAACCTCGCTATTTACAACCAACCCTTCCGACCTTCCCTGCCCTTCATCCAGCAACGAAGACTGCCCGCCAGTCATCAATAAAAACACATCGGCCAAAATTTCAGCATCCAGCAATGCGCCATGCAGATCCCGGTGGCTGTTATCGATACCATAACGTTTACACAACGCATCCAGGCTATTGCGTTGCCCCGGATGTTTTTTTCTTGCATAGCTCAGCGTGTCAAACACATTGCTGTAGTCGGTGACCGTTCCCGTCTCATTTTTCAACCGTGAAAATTCATAATTAATAAAGCCGACATCAAACGGCGCATTATGAATGACCAACTCAGCGCCCTGAATAAACGCAATAAAATCCTCAACGACACCCGCAAAGCTAGGCTTATCCTCCAAAAACTGATTGGTGATGCCGTGAACCTCAATAGCACCGGCATCAATGATCCTCTCGGGATTGATATAAGTATGAAACCGCTTGCCCGTTAAGCGGCGATTAACCAGCTCCACGCAGCCTATCTCAATAATCCTGTGCCCTTCCTGCGGATTTAATCCGGTCGTTTCGGTATCAAGAACCACCAATCGATTTGTAAATGTTCGCTTATCCACACGCCACCCTAGGCTCATTTATTGTTTTTTTTAGTATAAATTCTTTAAGCCGACATTACTTGTTAATTTTTCAAAGCCGGCCGTTCTCCGTATCGCCGACAAAGGTTGACCGCTATCCTTTACTGTTTTTTCTGTTAGAATTTAGCCATACCGGCTTAGCGTGATTTTTCCGTATTACAGAAGATACTGATATGACCATCAAAAAAACTCAACCAGACAGAAACAAGCTCGATAAAATCGTAACCGATGCGCGGCGCAACCAGGAGCTCAGAGAGCAGTCTTATCGCGGCCAAGCTCTTAAGTTATACCCTTGGGTATGCGGTCGATGCACCCGTGAATTCGACCATAAAAATCTGATCGAATTGACCGTGCATCATAAAAATCATAACCACGACGATAATCCATCCGACGGCAGTAACTGGGAATTATTGTGCATTTATTGCCATGATAATGAGCATTCAAGATACGAAGAAACGCGCTTTGACGGCGCAAAGGTGGGCAAATCCACTGGGCCTGTCGCCACCCACAACCCATTTGCCGACCTGAAATCCTTACTGAATAGTAAGCCGCAGAAATAGACTTACCTTTGATAAACACGTCGCCGCCAGCGCGACTTATCGCAACGTTGGACTTCAAAGCCGTTTTTACAACCGGACTCAACCAGATAATCCCTAAACTGGGAATAATGCTGTTCAAAAAGAATACCGTATTTAAACGGCAACGGGACAGGCTGTGCCGCTCCCTCAACAAACAATTCTACAAACTCATCATACTGGGAATTGCTTTGTTTATTGAACGCATGCACAACGTGTCCATTAAGCAAAAAGCTT
>CAZAUB010000313.1:0-3719 GCA_964488195.1 uncultured Methylobacter sp.
ATGCGCATCTAATAGCTGACGATGTTAAGAAAGCAATGGGGGCTTGAATTAGGCGCTATTAATATATATTATAGTCCGTTTGATTCTATGTGAGGAGTGGTGATGCGTCGGTCTCTAGTTGTAGGAAATTGGAAGATGAATGGAACTCTTGCCAGTGCCGAGTTGCTTACAAAAGGCATCATTGCCGGGTTAGGGGAAAATAGTGCGGATATCGCGGTATGTGTGCCTTATGTGCATTTGCCCAAAGTAAGTGAATTAGTTAAAAATACCGCATTGGCATTAGGCGCGCAAAACGTTGCAGATAAATCTTCAGGCGCTTATACCGGCGAAGTTTCGGCGGCGATGTTAAGTGAGTTTAATTGCAAATATGCTCTTGTAGGGCATTCTGAAAGACGTAGTTATTACGGCGATACTAACGAATCGGTAGCTGCGCGTTTTTGTCAGGCGCAAGAGCAAAACATTATTCCTGTTCTGTGCGTAGGTGAAACGCTGGAGCAACGCGAACAAGATCAGACCTTTGCTGTGATTGATACTCAGCTTGATGCTGTTATTAATCTGGCAGGTATAGCTGCTTTTGGTGCAGCAGTGATTGCCTATGAGCCGGTTTGGGCTATAGGAACAGGAAAAACGGCTACTGATGAACAGGCTCAGGAAGTTCATCGCTACATAAGGCAGTACATTGCTGCTAAAGATCAGGCCATTGCCGATAAAATACAGATTTTATATGGCGGCAGTGCCAAACCGGATAATGCAAAAGGCTTGTTTGCCATGCCGGATATTGACGGCGGTTTAATTGGTGGGGCTTCGTTGGATGCGGAATCCTTTTTAAAGATTTATCATTCAATTTAGAGTAATTTAAACTTTATTATGTATCAGGTAATTATTGTAATTCATGTGCTGTTGGGTTTAGGGGTTGTTGGATTAGTATTAATGCAACAAGGCAAAGGAGCTGATGCTGGCGCAGCTTTTGGTACAGGTTCTTCAGGTTCTGTTTTTGGAGCTCAAGGTGCGGCATCATTCTTGTCTCGATCGACAGCAATTCTGGCAACCTTGTTTTTTATGACCAGCTTGGGACTTGCGGTGTTAAACGGCAAGCAGGGCGCAGCTTATGATTTAATGAGCGCCCCCAAGGTTGAACAGGATACACTGGGCATTCCTGATGTGAACGGCGCAAAAGGAGCAAGCAGTACCTCTCCAGTGCCTGATCTTAAATCTGAAGAAGTGCCCGTTGCCGCTCCGGCGGATTCCAAAACCGAGCAGGCAGTTGAGAAAAAGTAACAAATACAGTTTATGGCACAAGTATCTATGCGGTAGGAAACAATTAAATCAGTGCACTTTACATAGTATCGTTACGATCATGTTATAGCCGATGTGGTGAAATTGGTAGACACGCCATCTTGAGGGGGTGGTGACGAAAGTTGTGCCGGTTCAAATCCGGCCATCGGCACCAATACAGTTTATAGCATCATGTGTAACGGTGCGTAAATGTGACTCAATAGCCCGTATTTACGGGCTTTTTTGTTTTTATGATTTACCGTTTTTGTGTAACCGTGTACCATGATATGTAATTAAACTGCATCAGAATTGCATCATGGCTACTTTTTTAAAGCGTGGAAAATCATGGTTTGTTCAGGTTCGCAAGAAAGGCATTACAAAATGTTCAACTTGGCCGACCAAAGCTCAGGCTCAAGCGTGGGCAACCAAAACAGAAGCAGAAATCTTGTATGGCGAAAAGTCATTGCTGCCTGAAAAAACTCTGCTTGATGCAATGGAGCGATATGAAACAGAAGTAACTCCGAAAAAACGTGGTGCCCGTTGGGAAATTATTCGATTCAATGTTTGGAAAAAATTGCCAATATCCAACTTATTAATCCAGGAGACGACGACACCTGTAATGGCAAAATGGCGAGATACCAGGCTAACTGAAGTTTCGTCGGCCACAGTCAACCGCGAAATGAATTTGTGGAGCGCAATGTTTGAATGTGCCCGCAGAGAATGGCAGTGGATAGTAACGAATCCGATTCACGACGTTAGAAGACCACCGCAGCCCAGGCACCGAGAACGGTTATTCTCAGATACTGAAGTTAATCAAATCTGTTTGACGCTGGGCTATGAGGGTACAGAGATAGTTACCAAAAGCCAAATCATTGCTGGTGCTTTTTTGTTCGCTCTTGAAACAGCAATGCGTCGCGAGGAAATCACAGGGCTTGATTGGAAAGACGTTAATTTGGAGAAGCGAATCGTATCACTGCAGCTCACTAAAAATGGTGATTCCAGAAATGTCCCCCTGTCCACGCGTGCTATAGAGTTATTGAAATCTCTAAAACATCATCCTCGTCCTTTTGATGTGGATAAGGATGTGCTTTCGTCACTGTTTGGCCGGGCATGTAGAGACGGCAATATTGAAAATGCTCATTTTCATGATGCAAGAGCGACTGCACTAACCAGATTGGCTGGAATTTTAAATATGCTGGAATTAGCGCGAATGGTTGGACACCGAGATATTCGGTCATTGCAGATTTACTATCGTGAAAAAGCAGAAGATCTGGCTATGAAATTGGGATGAATTTTTACTATCCTGCATCGCAATAAATGTTTTTAATCCCGGCCATAATTGTATTTCTTTGATGTACTGAATTCGTTCCTCAATAAACTTTGAAAATTTTTCGCCACCTCTGTAGTCGTAATCAGTGTAATAATAAAAAAACATTTCTTCGCCTGACCTGATAAGTTTTGTGAGAGCGCATTCTTCTATAGGGAACCTTTAAAAATTCAAAAATCTCCTTATCCCCTCGGGAGAAGGTTGAGATGATGACATTAAAATAAATCACTTACACCAATCACCTAGCACACTCCCAGCGGGAGGGTATTTTTAGAGGCTCCCTAAATAGTAGAGAAAATGATTAGCAAGGTGCCTGGCTACAACGCCACCTAACCCTCGTTTGTTAGTTCTGACCCAGGCAAGATTGAGAGATAAAATATATGACCGTTTATGTGCCCGTTGTCCGTTGTCGTTCTCTTTTGAAAAGTCGAACCGAAAAGCAATGAAACCTAAGGGTATTCCTGATTTCTTGTCGCCCTGACACCAGATAAAAAGCGTATTGTTGTCAATAGGGAAGTTCCATGAGTCGACCAAATCATAGAGTTTTTGACCAGTCCAAAACCGGCTGTTAAGTCTTTATTTTGTGACAAGGTTTGATCCACGATTGATGTAGAGCAATTCATACTCGACATCCTTGACTCACATTCCCACAAAACGCAGTCCAGAATCGCTTCGCTTTTCGTAAAACCTTATAATCGACACCTTCAATGAATTTCAATTTTTATCACCAGGCCTTTTTTCACGCTGCCTTTCGGCCCAACGCTCAACCTCACTTGGTTTCCAACGCGGAACACCACCGTCAATGCGAATAGCGACTGGAAAATCGGGTCGGCACACAATTTTTCGAGAAACCGTGCTTCGACTTGTTTGGAAATAAGCTACAAGATCCTCAATAGACCATAATTTATTCCGTTGTTGCGCTGTTTTTAAGGTACTTAAAATCTCGGAAAGTAATGTCTCGATTGATTGCACGCTAACACCTAGCCCCATGAATTCCTGTTCGTGTAGTGACATAATTTTACCAATACTTTAGTGCTTGCAAACACAGCACACATTATGCTCCAGTTCATTATTTATTAACTTCGCGCTGCGGCAATGGCCACAACGCACTAATTTA
>CAZAUB010000314.1:0-3716 GCA_964488195.1 uncultured Methylobacter sp.
AGTGGGCATGGCAATAAATATTCATTCCTCAATCTTTAATTACAAAATACAAATATGAAAGCAAACATTGGTTTAATCGGTTTGGCAGTAATGGGACAAAATCTGGTTCTTAATATGAACGACCATGGTTTTAAAGTAGCGGTCTATAATCGCACTACCAGTGCAGTTGATGAATTCCTGGATGGCCCTGCCAAAAACACCCGGATTATCGGCACGCACTCGTTGGAAGAGTTGATTGATAGCCTGGAATCACCGCGCATCATTATGTTGATGGTTAAAGCGGGTGAGGTTGTTGATCAGTATATCGACAAGTTAGTGCCACTGTTATCAGCCGGCGATATTATTGTTGATGGCGGCAATTCACTTTTCACTGATACCAATCGGCGTACCCTCTCCCTAAAGGAAAAAAATATTCTCTACATAGGCACCGGCGTTTCCGGCGGAGAGGAAGGCGCAAGAAACGGGCCTTCCATTATGCCCGGCGGCAATAAAGCCGCATGGCCTACAGTCAAAGCCATTTTTCAGTCCATCAGCGCGCAGGTTAATGGTGAGCCTTGCTGCGAATGGGTTGGGGATAACGGGGCCGGGCACTACGTAAAAATGGTGCATAACGGTATTGAATACGGCGACATGCAGTTGATCTGCGAGGCTTATCAATTGATGTCCGACGGCTTGGGCTTAAGCGCTGATGAAATACACGCGATATTTGCCGAGTGGAATCAGGGCCAATTAAGCTCTTATCTGATTGAAATTACTGCCGGCATTTTGGCTTACAAAGATGAAGACGGCCAGCCGTTGCTGGAAAAAATTCTCGACACAGCCGGGCAAAAAGGCACCGGTAAATGGACCGGGATTAATGCCCTGGACTTGGGTATTCCGTTAACCTTGATTGGCGAGTCAGTATTTGCCCGCTGCTTGTCCGCCCAAAAAGAGGAAAGGGTTAAGGCTGCGTCCGTATTACCTAAACAGACACAGAAGTTTACCGGCGACAAGAAAGCCATGATTGATGCGATTGGTGATGCCTTGTACGCGGCCAAGATTATTTCTTATGCGCAAGGTTTTCGTTTGATGCGCGAAGCGTCGAAAGAATATAACCTGGCGCTCAATTATGGTGATATTGCCCTGATGTGGCGCGGCGGCTGTATTATTCGCAGCCAGTTCTTAAACGACATCAAGCAAGCCTATAATGCCAACCCTGATTTAGAAAATCTGCTGTTAGCCGATTTTTTTGTCGATGCCATGAAACAAGCCGATGAAGGCTGGCGGAAAGCAGTTATCTTAGGCATCGAGCTAGGTATCCCGACTCCGGCATTCTCTTCCGCTCTCGCATATTACGATGGCTATCGCAGTGAAAGATTGCCGGCTAATTTATTGCAGGCGCAAAGGGATTATTTCGGTGCGCATACTTATGAACGGGTAGACCAACCCAGAGGCCGGTTTTTCCATACCGATTGGACGGGTCGTGGCGGTAAAATCGCATCCACTACCTATACTGTTTAAATAAGGCATTTTCGGGTACGCTACCTCCCTTACTAAAAACAACGAGACGCTACCGATGATGAACGCCGAACCCTGTACCTACGTTATTTTTGGCGCCACCGGGAATTTGTCCCGGATTAAATTAATGCCGGCGCTGTATCATCTGGATGCCGCCAACCGACTGCCTGAAGGCACCCGCATTCTGGCAATTGGCCGAAGGTCGTGGGATCAGGAAAAATGGCTCGCGGAAGTCAGGCAGATGATCGAGGCCAAGGCTCCAGTCGATTTTGATGCAACCGTTTTCCAGCGGTTTAGCGCCCGCTTGCATTACCATCAAGGTGATATAAAACAAGCACAGTGCTATACGGAACTGGCCGATACGCTCAATCAGAAAAACCAATTCCCTAAAAACATCGCATTCTATCTGTCTATAAGTCCCGCAGACTTTGGCACGGTCATGGAGATGTTAAGCAATAACTACTTATTCGATGAAGAATACGGTTGGCGACGGGTAATTATTGAAAAACCGTTCGGTTATGATCTGGACAGCGCCCAAGCCTTGCAAAAACGCATCAGCCGCTATTTAACAGAAGAGCAAATTTACCGCATCGATCATTATCTGGGTAAAGGCATGGTGCAAAATGTGCTGGTGTTTCGTTTTGCCAATGTGATGCTGGAGCCGTTATGGAACCGCAACTATATCGACCATATCCAAATCACCCACTCCGAAGACATCGGCATAGGCAGCCGTGCCGATTACTATGACAACGCCGGAGCCATGCGCGACATGCTGCAAAGCCATCTGCTGCAATTGCTGACGCTGGTCGCCATGGAGCCGCCGGTTTCGATGGAAGCCGAATCCCTGCGCGACGAAAAAGTCAAAGTCCTGAAATCTATCCGCCCTATTCCCAGAGAAGCGGTGCACGGGCATGCCTTCCGCGCCCAATATGCCAAAGGCAGCGTCGGCGGCGAACGGGTCAACAGCTATTTGCAGGAAGACGGCATACCGACCAACAGCATCACCGAAACCTATGCCGCGATGAAGCTGTATATCGACAACTGGCGCTGGCGCGGTGTGCCGTTTTACTTGCGTACCGGCAAGCGCATGGCCAAAGCGCAATCGACTATTTCGATTTGTTTTCGTCATCCGCCGTTACAGTTCTTTCGCGGCACCGAAGTGCAGTGCATGAACCCCAACTGGGTGCTGCTAGGCATACAGCCGGAAGAGTGCATCCGCATTGAAATGACCGTCAAAGAACCCGGTCTGGAAATGCGCACCCGCTCCACTAGTCTGGATGCCAGTTTCCGCCAGGAAAATGAAAAAGCCATCGATGCGTACGAAGACTTATTACTGGACGTATTAAAAGGCGACCGCTCGTTATTTCTCCGCTTTGATGAAGTAGAGTACGCTTGGCGTATTGTCGACCCCATCCTGCAAACCTGGGCGATAGAACGTGACTATATTGTTACCTATCCCGCCGGTTCCTGGGGGCCTGAAGACAGCCGCCGCTTATTCGACAAAGAAAGCCAATCCTGGCGCAGCTCATTAACCCCGGAGTGTAACTAAATGCAAAAAAACAGCCGCTGGCATTACATGGAAACCGCAGAACAGGTGTCAGAAGCCGCCTGCCGGCACATTCTTAACGCCGCCGCATCGGCTATTTCGGAACGAGGCAAATTCAAGCTGGTTTTAGCCGGAGGCAGCTCCCCGGAAAAAGTCTATCGGCTGCTCGCCAAGGCCGATGCGGATTGGGCCAACTGGCATATTTATTACGGCGATGAACGTTGTTTGCCTGTCGATCATCAAGACAGAAACAGCCTGATGGCAAGCCAGGTTTTACTGGATAAAGTGGCTATTCCGGCCAATCAGATATACACCATGCCTGCCGAACTGGGGCCGGAACTTGCGGCTGAACGCTATAAACTTGCCGTCGCCAAGGCCGGTATGTTTGATATGGTGTTGCTAGGCATGGGCGAGGACGGCCATACCGCCAGCTTGTTTCCCGGTCATCACCATCTACAGGATGAACTGGTACACGCCGTTTACAATTCGCCCAAACCGCCGCCGGAGCGCATTTCGATCAGCGCCAAGGCATTGAGCAACACGCGGGAACTGATTTTTTTAATCACCGGCGCGAATAAACAGGAAGCCGTGAATCTGTGGCGCTCAGGGTCGGATTTGCCGATTGCGAGCATTGTGCCGGAAAATCCTGTCGATGTTTATATTGATAGCGATG
>CAZAUB010000315.1:0-3712 GCA_964488195.1 uncultured Methylobacter sp.
ATGCCGGGATGACGAACCTTTTGTCACTAGCTGAAGCATCTTGCTAATCAGGATTCAGAATGGAACGCGGATGACGCAGATTAGGCTGATATTCACTGATAAAAAATCCGTTTAAATCCGTCTCATCCGTGTTCTATTTTTCCAACTGTTGAGTAATTACAGACTATTTATGACGCTCCCATTCCCAGAATTAGCAGCCAACCTAGACGATATTGCCCGGCAGGGTTTGTATCGCTCCCGGCGGATTATCGCATCCCCTCAAGGCATTCACCTGGAAATTGACGGCAGGAATATCGTCAATTTTTGCAGCAATGATTATTTAGGGCTGGCCAATCATCCCGATGTGGTCAAGGCGTTTAAAGCCGGTGCGGATCAGTACGGGGTCGGCAGCGGTTCGGCGCATTTGATTTGCGGACATAGCACGGCTCATCATGCGCTGGAAGAAGAGTTGGCGGCGTTTACCGGTCGCGACCGGGCGTTATTATTTTCTACGGGTTATATGGCCAATATCGGCGTGATCTCGGCTTTATTGGGTCGCGGCGATGCGGTGTTTGAAGATCGGTTAAATCACGCCTCCTTGTTGGACGGGGGGCTGTTATCCGGCGCAAGGTTTAAGCGCTATGCCCATGCTGATGTGGCTGATCTCAGCGCAAAGCTGGAAAAAGCCGCAGGCAACAAGCTGATCGTTACCGACGGCGTATTCAGCATGGATGGCGATTTTGCACCGCTGGTTGAATTGACTGTTGCCGCAAAAAATCATAACGCTTGGCTGATGGTTGACGATGCCCATGGCTTAGGCGTAATCGGCGAGCACGGCGGCGGGATTTTGGAACATTATGGTCTTGGTCAGGACGATGTGCCGGTGTTGATGGGCACTTTGGGTAAGGGTTTGGGCACTTTTGGCGCGTTCGTGGCGGGCTCCGAGGTATTGATTGAAACCCTGATCCAGAAAGCCCGCACTTATGTTTATACCACCGCTTTACCGGCGGCGGTTGCCGAGGCGACGCGGGCCAGTTTGAAAATTGTTATCGAAGAAAACTGGCGCAGGGACAAGCTTAAAAAACTGTCGGAGCGATTCAGGCAGGGCGCAGAGCAGTTGGGGTTAACGTTGATGGTGTCATCGTCGGCTATTCAGCCCATCCTGATCGGCGACAGTCAAAGAGCCGTAGACATCAGCAACGCTTTATTGAATGCCGGTTTCCTGGTCAGCGCGATACGCCCGCCGACAGTGCCTCAAGGCAGTGCAAGGTTACGGGTGACTTTTTCAGCCCTGCATGAGGAGCAACATGTCGACCGGTTGCTGGGCGCGCTGGCCAAAGCAAACGCAGGCTGCAAGTGACAAATATCCATCTGGAAACATATGGCAAAGGCAAACCCATTGTGCTCGTGCATGGCTGGGCGATGCATACCGGTATCTGGCGGGAGTTTGCCAAGCAATTAGCACTTAACTATCAGGTCACCTGTATCGATTTGCCGGGACACGGGCAAAGCGAAAAAATCGATCCATTTACGCTGGAACGGATCAGCGCCGAGTTGGTTAATGCAATTCACGAGCAGAGCTGTTGCTGGTTGGGCTGGTCGTTGGGCGCAACTATAGTGCTTGATATAGCCGCTCGTTATCCTGAACGGGTATCTGCACTGATTTTGCTGGCTGGGAACCCCTCGTTCCCTGTAGGGGCGACCGGCCGGTCGCCCGAAACGCAAACAGAATGGCCGGGCATGGATGTCCGGTTGCTGGATGATTTTGCCGATCATTTGAATAAAAACTGTCAGGCGACCTTGCTGCGTTTTTTATCCTTGCAGGTAAACGGCATGCCCGACCATAAAGCCCTTTTGAAAGCGCTTAAAACAGCCGTGTTCGAAAGCGATGCACCTGATACAAATACCTTGCAAGGCGGTTTGGCTATTTTAAAGCAGGCAGACTTGAGGCCGGTTTTATCAGGCTTAAATATTCCAGTGTCGCTCATATTAGGCGGCCTAGACACCTTGATTCCTGTAGCCGTAGGTCAAAAAATGCAGCAGTTATTGCCGAGCTTGGAATTAAACATCATTGACAGGGCAGGGCATGTGCCGTTTTTGTCGCACAGCCGGGAAACGTTGGCGATTATTTCACGATTTATGGATGAACAATGCAGTTAGATAAAGCCAAAATCAAGCAGTCATTTGCGGCGGCTTCGGTGACTTATGATAATGTCGCCGCATTGCAACGCACTGTCGGTAAGGCGCTGCTGGGAACTATCGACGCTGAAAGCCTGACGACGGGAACTCTGTTGGACTTGGGTTGCGGCACCGGTTTTTTAACCTCCGAGCTGTTGGCGCACACGCAGCCTATTATCGCCTTGGATATTGCATTGCCGATGTTGCAAGTAACGCGAAGAAAACTGGTCGATACGCCCAATGTCAGCTATTTATGCGCCGATGCCGAACAGTTGCCGCTGGCAGGACAAATCGTCGACGGCGTATTCTCCAATCTCGCGTTGCAATGGTGCGTAAATCTTCAGGCCGTTTTTACCGATATTAAACGGGTATTGAAATCGGACGGCAGGCTGGTTTTTTCGACATTCGGCCCGCAAACACTACAGGAATTAAAAGCCGCATGGGCAGATGTTGACGGCTACAGCCACGTTAATGACTTTTACAGTGAGCAGCAGCTGACCCGCTTTCTTCAGCTAGCCGGTTATACCGAGATAAAAGTTGAAACCAGGGTTTATATATCAAGCTACGGCTCGGTTTTGGCGTTGATGAAGGAGTTAAAACATATCGGTGCGCATAACGTGATTGCCGGGCGCAACAAAAACATCACCACCAAAACGACCCTACAGCGCATGATAGCGGCTTATGAAGAGCAATCATGCGATCTGATCCCCGCAACTTTCGAAGTCATTATGGTCACTGCAAGCTAATGGAAAAGGGATACTTTATAACCGGCACCGACACCAACGTCGGCAAAACCTGGGCGACGATTGCGCTGATGCGTTACTTCAAAAACCAGGGAAAGTCGGTCGCAGGCATGAAGCCCGTTGCCTCCGGTTGTTTAATGCAAGACGGCCAGCTGAAAAACGAAGATGCGCTGCTGATACAAGAAAATGCTTCATTGCAGATCGACTATGACTTGATCAATCCTTACGCCTACGAACTGCCGGTTTCACCCCATATTGCGGGCGTAAACAACCCAGTCAAACTGGATCAGCTGGCCGCCAAATTCGAGCTATTGAAAACCTTGGCTGACATCGCCGTCGTTGAAGGCGCTGGCGGCTGGTACACACCGTTAAATGAGCGGGAAGCTAACAGCGATTTGGCAATAGCGCTGGCGCTGCCGGTCATTATGGTCGTCGCCATCAAGCTGGGTTGCATCAATCATGCAAGATTGACTTATCAGGCGATAGCACAGTCCGGCGTAAACTGCGCCGGTTGGATTGCCGTCTGTACATATCCGGATTTTTTAAGCAGGGACGAGGTTATACTAACTATAAAAACCGCTGTGGATGCGCCCTTGCTGGGTGTGTTGCCCTATAGGGAAGTTGCCGATTTCAACTTTTTTTCGGAACAACTGAAGATGCAAAGCAAGTAGCTCGTATGGAGCTTGCGTAATACGAGATTCATGGCTCCGATGCCCTGTATTCCATTACACCTCATGCGGGCTACTTGCTAACGAAGTTTCGTGCTTCAGTACGTCTTACAGCTCCGGAATGACAGCAATCGGCCACTATGT
>CAZAUB010000316.1:0-3698 GCA_964488195.1 uncultured Methylobacter sp.
TAGGCCGCAGCCGCTCCGATTTTATGCTAGAAGCCGCCTGTCGTGAAGCGGAAGACGTGCTGCTCGACCAGGCATTCTTCACCGTCGA
Source organism: uncultured Methylobacter sp. (assembly GCA_964488195.1). GTDB lineage: Bacteria > Pseudomonadota > Gammaproteobacteria > Methylococcales > Methylomonadaceae > Methylobacter_A. The sequence goes on from CAZAUB010000316.1 coordinate 89, forward strand.
TGAAGGCACCTTTGCTAAATTTCAGGCACTGCTCGATCACCCATTGCCACCCACTGACAAACTACGCCGGTTGCTCAAAACGAAAGCACCCTGGGAGAAATGAGCGTGCTTGATTTCACACCGCCCGCGCCGATCACGGCTGATCAAGAGCTGGCGGATTTTGACAGCGGCGAATCATCCCTAAACGAATGGCTCAAAAAGCGCGCGTTTAAAAATCATGCGTCTGGCGCTTCGCGCTGCTTCGTTTTGTGTGCCGGTGCAGATGTTATAAGTTACTACAGCCTGTCGGCCGGAGCGATCAGCCATGAGGCGGCGCCCAAGACGATGCGGCGCAACATGCCCAACCCGTTGCCAGTCCTGCTGCTGGGTCGGCTCGCCGTCGATAAGCGCTACCACAATCAGGGAATTGGGCAGGCACTGCTACGCGATGCGATGCTACGGGCAGTCAACGTCGCCGGTGATGCCGGTGTGTTTGCCCTATTGGTTCATGCGCTTTCCGACCAAGCCAAGCAGTTCTACCTTTCACGCGGTTTCGTGGAATCGCCTTTGCAACCGATGACTCTGTTTATGACGATAGAAACAATTCGATCAATTTTGGCTGAACCTGATTGATAGCAAAGTAAATATCGTACTCGTGGCGAACTCCGGCATATTTGTAAAGCGTCATTCGCGGCACGTAACAGCATCTGATTTTCTTAACATAGTTAAATTAACGAGAGCATCATCACTCATGGATTGAAAAAGAGGGTGAAAAGATGGCAGGTTCTTAACCTGCCCAGAAAACGTCCGTTTGATGAACAGTGACAGGCGGGTATCGGCCATTCCGGTCATTACTAGAGCGGGGAAATCGCCTGACTGAGAGTCGGCAATGCCTCACAAAACTTACATTGGCGGAAAAGGCATTGCACTCCCGCTCGTCGTCCAAAGCGGAAGCTGAAAGATCGGCAGTTGCCTCATCCTATTCATGCTTGGCTTTTATTCGGTTCTAGTCAGATAGGATTTCAACGTCCCAACGAAAAAGCATATATCCTATTGCGATGATTACCATTCTCTATCCTGAACTGCAGCCACTAGTCGAGGAATACCCTATTGGCCTGCGCATACTAAAGACTAAAGTTGAAAAGCTTCCTTTGTTAATCATCAAGGCACCCAAAGAGTTCCTTCTGGCTGCTCGCCTAAACAAGGGCTTCAAGATCTATGTTGCCCCCCTGCAGATCAGCGGCACTGAGACCATTGGCCTTATGTCAGCCTTCTTCGACAATCCTGATGAGCCATTGTGTATCTCGACTCTATGCTTTGAGGATGCTGAAACCGCAAGCTTGAAGCATGCGCTTGATGGTGGGGAGGTCGAGGTTCACCTTGTTGATGAGCATGGCCGACAGCTACTAGGCTATCCAGCAAAAATTTCGGTACCCCCGCTCGCAAGAGACCGGCTGGAACATAGAAAGTTACTACAATTCTCTAAGCCTGCGGCACGGGATATGCATGATGGCATGTTCAAGTGGTTCGGCTTAAGAGTTTCTGCCGACGACGCTGAGGCGATATCAGTGGATTTTGGGGAGCCGCTATTCCCTGAAGATATCGTCATCATGAACTTGAATCCTGCGATGCACTCATACAATGGTGGACAAGGGTTCGGAAACACTATGCTTGAGAGAAAAGAGCCCGGCAGCTTTCAAGAGCGGGACATCGTCCAATTGCTTCAACGCATCTTTCCTCCTGAGCAGATATTTCTTGGCCCCCTGCGAGTAACCGATAAGGAAGAGATTTGTGATGTGCTGATCATTACAGATGACCGAGTATTGGTCATCCAAGCGAAAGACAGCCCAAACATTGAGGCCATAATGCGTAAAGAGATGGACAAGAAGCGCTCGACGATCATGCGACATCTCACTAAGGCCATTAGACAAGTGAGTGGTGCCCTTGGGTACATTCGGTCCGCAACCCCATTGCAGATGCTGGTATTAGGCGAAGAGGTCTTCATCGACCTGGCGGGCAGAGAGCTGGTCTCACTTATCGTTGTTCAGGAGTTGTTTGGCGATCAGTACAGCGACTACAGTCCACCAATACTTGACTTGGTTGAAAGGACGAAAGTGGCTTGCATTCCGCTAGATTACATGGAACTGCATATGTACACCATGTTTCTAGACGACGAAGATGCCTTCTTTGCAGCCTTCGACCAAGTGTTCGATAACGGCATTGCTCGTGGCGAGTTCCCGCGCTTGAGGTTTGGGATGGCGGGGGAATAGGCCACAATTCATGTTGACGATAAGACGCAAGCTGAATAGTCCCTATTGGGCAGAAAGTTTCGAATATCAACTTTGGCCGAGGTACTGGCCAACGCATCATCTTCTCGGACGTCTGGTGTGCCTCCGGCAGCTGACATATGCTATTGGAAAGCAGAATGTCTCCAGACACCAGAGGGCCGAACTCGGTCTTTCGCGAATGACGCAGTTCGGCTGAGGCCGTGTAGATTACTCAGTAAATACCGGAGTCATCGGGAAATTCCCGCAAGCCCATGGAGTTCTTGGTGAAGCCTTTGGAATTTGCTGTGATGCTAAAGATCAACCCACCACCTTAAACCGGAACTCTTCCCGGTTTTTTCGTCAGAAATTTCGTGCCCGAGAAAATATCCGGTTAGCAATAAAAGTCGCTATTTTCCCTGAGGCTTAGCGCTCACCACTATGCGCATATTCAAAATACGTCGTATATCAGCGTGTCTTTGCTCAAGAGATAAATCTTATTAGGCTGGTAGATGTGCCTAAAGATACAATAAGACGTATAAAATACGAGTTTGGATAACAACTACCAATCTGCGCTGCTGGACACACAGAAATATTTCACCATTAATGGCACCGGATGTTTTCATTTTTTATGACAAGATGACATTCTCCGCATGATGCTAAAGTTGAAAAAGAGCTTATCCATCAATGATCACCATTTCAATAAACCATTCATTCGACAATTATGCTGAATTTTCCACAAATTGATCCCATTGCTTTAAGTTTAGGCCCGGTAAAAATTCACTGGTACGGCCTGATGTACCTGATCGGTTTTGCCGCCGTATGGTTCATAGGGCAAAAACGTGCCGAGCAACCCTGGTCGCCGATCAAACCGGAAGCGATAGAAGACCTCGTTACTTACGGCGCGTTTGGCGTTGTCCTGGGCGGCAGGATCGGCTATATCCTGTTTTATAATTTTGCCGGTTTCCTGGACAACCCGCTGGTACTGTTTAAAATCTGGCAAGGCGGCATGTCCTTTCACGGCGGCATGTTGGGCGTGTTTATTGCGATGTGGTTATTCTCTAAAAAGCAGCAATGCAGCATGTTGCAATTGACCGATATTATCGCGCCGTTGGCGCCTATCGGTTTGGGCGCTGGCCGTATCGGCAATTTTATTAATTCCGAGTTATGGGGCAGACCCAGCGATGTGCCCTGGGCTATGGTTTTTCCTACCGGCGGCCCGTTAGCCCGTCACCCTTCGCAATTGTACGAAGCCTTTTTGGAAGGCGTAGTGCTGTTTGCCATCCTCTGGGTGTATTCCAGCAAACCCAGGCCGGTTATGGCGACTACCGGCATGGCGTTGTTTTTTTACGGCTGCTTCAGGTTTT
>CAZAUB010000317.1:0-2530 GCA_964488195.1 uncultured Methylobacter sp.
TCGTGCCGCTGTCGACATAGCCGCCGATGTTGACGAATGAGGGCATTAACACTGCACCGGGTGCAATATAAGCGCCGTGACGGACGATGGCATTGGGCACTACGCGCACACCGGATTTTGCAAAGTCGTCTGGCGAGTAGGTGCTGAATTTTGCTTCAACCTTGTCGTAATAACGGCTGTTGCCGCCTTCGATGACGCGGTTTTCGTTAATTCTGAACGAGAGTAATACGGCTTTTTTCAGCCATTGGTTGACGACCCAATCGCCGCTGGTTTTTTCGGCGACACGGGCTTTGCCGCTGTCCAATAAGTTGATCGCCTCTTCGACGGCTGCACGCACTTCTGCAGAAACGCCGGCAGGCGAGATGTCGGCACGGTTTTCAAAGGCGTCGTTAATGATTTTTTCTAGTTGTGACATAGCTTTATTTATAAAGAGTTAAGGAAATTTTTTATGCGATGCGCGGCTTCTATGCATTCATCCAAGGGCGCAACTAGCGCAATTCTGACGTGGTTAAGGCCTGGATTAACGCCGTCGCAATTGCGGGATAAGTAACTGCCGGGCAGCACGGTGATGTTTTGTTGGGCAAAAAGCCGCCGGGCGAATTCGGTATCTGCAATCGGCGTTTTCAACCAGACATAGAAACTGGCCGGCGGCTTGGTGATGGTGCTCACACGGCCAAGAATACCGATGAAAGCCGCAAATTTTTCACGGTATAAACGACGGTTTTCGACGACGTGATGCTCATCCTGCCAAGCTTGAATGCTGGCATGCTGGGTAGGCAAGGGCATCGCGCAGCCGTGATAAGTCCGGTATTGAAAATAGTGTTTCAATAGTTCGGCGTCGCCTGCGACAAAGCCTGAGCGCAAACCCGGCGCATTGGAGCGCTTGGATAAGCTATGGAAAATAACGCAGCGCTTGAATGCCGTGTTGCCCATGTTATAGGCCGTTTGCAGCAAACCCGGCGGCGGGTTGCATTCGTCGTCATAGATTTCGGTGTAGCACTCGTCGGAGGCAATCACAAAATCATGTTTTTCCGCCAGCTTGAGCAGTTTCTCGTGGCTGGCTTGATCGATTACCGAGCCGGTCGGATTGCCGGGCGAGCAAATATAAATCAGCTGGCAGCGTTGCCAAATTTCATCCGGCACGGCATCAAAATCCGGCAAATAACCGGACTCTTCCAGTGTGTTCAGAAAATAAGGCTCAGCCCCTGCCAGCAAGGCAGCACCTTCATAAATCTGGTAAAACGGGTTCGGCATGACGACGACAGGGCGCGGTATCGCCAGGGATGGTGTGTATGCCGCAAGCCTGTCAGGAACAGGCGCGGTGCTAGTCGGATCGATAAGACACTGGGCAAAGGAAAACAAGGCTTCGCGCGTGCCGTTGACCGGCAAAACCTGGGTTTCAGCATTAACCGCATCAGCCGGTATCTGAAAACGTCGGCTGATCCATCCGGCTATCGCCTGCCTCAGTTCCGGTATGCCTTTGGTGGTCGGATAGTTAGCCAAACCATGCAAATGGGTTAACAGCGCTTCCTGAATTAAATGCGGCGTGGCATGGGTCGGCTCACCCATAGACAGGGCGATATGCGACTTGTCTTTAGGCGGAACAATACCGTGTTTAAGTTGCGCCAGTTTCTCGAACGGGTACGGATGTAAATGTTTTAAATTGGGAGTCATTAATTAGTAGCAACGCGGTTGTTTGCCCGCAGCTTGAGCTTGCTGGAATAGCTCAGTGGCATGCGGCATGTGCCTTACCAAGTCCTGAATGCGTGTCGAATGCGAGGGGTGGGTGGACATGAATTCTATCGGCTGTGGCCCTTGCGAAGCCTGTTCCATCTTCTGCCACAAGCTGATGCTTTGTTTTGGATCAAAGCCTGATTTTGCCATTAAATCCACGCCGATCATGTCGGCTTCGCTTTCATGGATGCGGTTGTAGGGCATCAGTATGCCGTATTGCGCACCGACACCCAGCAGGCCCAGCGCCGTTTGGCCCATGGCCGTTTGCGGTGCGCTGACCGCCTGGATGATGCTCATGCCAGAACTAACCGCCATTTCCTGTGAGGCACGCTCATTACTGTGTTTGGCGAGGACGTGGCCGATTTCATGACCGATGACCGCCGCCAATTGATCCTGATTTTCGACCAGTGTGATCATTCCGGTATGTATGCCGATTTTGTTGCCGGGCAGGGCAAAGGCATTGGGCGTGGCATCTTCAAAGACCACAACTTCCCAGTTGCCGCCGGTTTCTTGGGTAATGGCTCCCGCTATGCAGCTTGCCAGTTGATTGTATTTGCTGTTTGCGCTGATAGGTTTTTGTTTTTTTAGGTTATCAAAAGCCTGCAAGCCCATTTGGTTGATTTGATCATCAGGCATGAAAGCAAATTGGCTTCTGCCGGTAGGGCTGGTGATACAGGCGCTTAACAGGCAGGTGATTATTAAGGCAGGGAATAATTTATTGAACATAAAGAAAGACCGGTAGTTTCTCATACCGGCCATTTTAACGTAACTTTTTATCCTGGGTTTAAAAATGTAC
>CAZAUB010000317.1:2630-3691 GCA_964488195.1 uncultured Methylobacter sp.
GTCCATGACAGGAATATATTTTTGCCGTTACCGACCAGTTCCGGGTAACCGGACTTGGCGGTAGTGTTAAGGACTTTTTTGTCTTTGGACCAGGTCACGCCCCGATCCGATGACTCTTTAATAACGATGCTGGTTTCATTGCCGTCAAATTCTTTCCAGGCAATAACGACACGATTATTGACGGCTAATACATCCGAATGACCGGATAGGCGACTGGTATCGCCCAGCTGCATGGGTTCGGATGCGGTTTTGCCGTAGTCGTCGGTGTACGCATAATAAATGCCCTGCCGTTTGTCGCCTAAGGTAAACCAGGTCAAATGGGATCGGCCTTGGGCATCTATTGATAAAGCCGGGCCGTGTTCGGGGCAGGCTTCAATCCCCCAGTTATCGTTGGTAATGCGTTGCGGTTTAGACCACTGCCCGTCTGAGGTCATGTTGATTAAAGCATGATCGCGAACGCCGTTTTGGAAAACCATGCGAACCAGGATCACCGGTTTTTCTGCCGGGGAAAAGGTGACCGCGGTGCGGCAGCAAGAGCAAACCGCATCGCTGATAAACTGGTTGGTAAATTTCGCCGTATTCGGTTGGTCTGTCACGGTGTAGTAAAGGGACAGGGAGCCGGAGGCGGCGTGACTGTTGTGCTGCTCATGCCGGGTGTCATGCCAGAACATGTAAACTTTATTATTCTTATCGACCAGCATTTGATTCATATAGTGCCTTGCTGTGTCGGCATGGTCACTGATTAATACCGGTTTGCTGAAAGTCTGGCCGTTATCGTCTGAGTAACTAAAGAAGGAAGTCGATTTTTGCTGCTCATCAGCATAATAAAGCACATGAATGCGGCCTGATTTGCCTACGACAATAGCGGGAGGATTTTCAGGCCAGGCGCTGATTTTTTGGGCGACAGGATTAACTCTGACGGGTTTGCTGTAGGTTTTTCCGTTGTCTGTTGATGAGTCAACAAACACCGCATCGTCAGTGGGTATCAGTCGCCATAAACGACCATCCGGAGCAAAGTTTACGGAAACTGTTGTGTTTAGAATTTGGCCTGCAAGATTATC
>CAZAUB010000318.1:0-3680 GCA_964488195.1 uncultured Methylobacter sp.
GTTATTGCCGTATTGATCAATAACATCCAGTGCTGCATTCTGTTCGATCAAAAAGCGGATCACATCGCAACGGCCTTGCTGGCTTGCCAAAATCAAAGGGTAAATGCCGTCATGGTTCTTTAATACCGGTCGGGCTACAGAGAAATAGTTATTTTGTAACCAATCCCATATTTCAAGCTTCATCACGTTTCCTGATGTTGATCTTTCCAGTCGGAATAACCGCCTTCCAGGCTGTAAACATCCTTAAAGCCGAAATCGCTAAAAAATTCGGCAAGATGCTCGCTGGCATGACCGTAATAACAATAAATCAACAAACCGCGCTGCTTATTGCCGCGTTTAACTAATGAATATTTTAAGCCTTCATGAACGTGCAGAGCGTCTTCCAAATGTCCGGCTCTATAATCTTTTACGTCCCTACAGTCCAGGATCATAGGGCTGGATTCTTTAATAAGGGTTTTAGAATCGGCAACGGAGATGGTTTTGTATTTCTTCATGGTAGTGTTAAATGACTTAAGAAGGTCATTCCTCAGAAGGATGCGAAGGTTGTAGTAAAACCAACAATAAAATAGATTTTGTAGTTCTCATTGTTTCGATCAGCCATTTAGTAGCTCTATTTCTTGGCTTTAAGGTCTATATGGATGCCATACAAATTACTCCTGCAAATTTTTTGCCATAATCTTGAATAGCTCGTATTTTCCATGTTTGGCTAAATATTACAGGCAAAAAAAAGCGCCCTAGTCGAGAAAATAGGACGCTGAAGGTACAACGCTCAGGAAATGGTTACACAAAAGCAGTTAAGTATGTAAATTATTAAGCAGTAATAATGCCAACATTTAATATTCATATAATTCAAGTAGTTGCTATTTTTTTGTCTCGGTTTAAATAACAATTCGCGTTATGTTTGCACCAAAATAGGCTGTTGATGCTTATGTGCGTTCTGACTTGGTGCGTTTTCTACAGGAATCTTAAATTGCACCCACTGCGGCTTCTTTAATAACCTCGATGGTATTTTCTTCCGCTTCGGCAAATGAAACGAGCGGCGTTTTTGGGTTATACGATTTGGCCGCGGCATAAGCGATGGCGATTTTATCTTCAGCGGATTGGTTCTTTAGCTCGCTTTTTTCGATATACAGTTCTTCGAGCAATTCATTCCATACCAGGCCTTGTTTGAAAGGTATTAACTTATAGGTAACGTCTTCCAGTTTAACCTGCAACCCTTTGCCGATGTTTTCTACATAGATTAAAGCGATGCAGTCTTCCGCAATATCGGCTTTGTATTTTTCAACAAAAACAGGCAGTAAATCGAGCGTAGGCAACAGGCCGTTGATGAATTTAATCTTGTCGTTTTCAATGATCAAGGCGGAATGAATCAACAGGGCTTCAGGCGGTCTACGGTCGGTTGCCGAGCCTTCGCGCAGGGATCCTTCTTTTATGACCAGATCACCGCGATAAGCATAAACACCCACAGTGCCGGTTTGACTGTTGACTAAAGTGACAGTTAATAATCCTTTAGTTTGGTAGGTTTCTAGTAGCATTGTTTTTTCTCCAGATAATTAAATAAATATTGCGATTGTATGTTTAGAGTAATAACCTTGATAAAGCATGGTTTATGCCATGTTGTGATATTGCTTTATTTTGCTTTTAAAGCAGCTGGATAAGAGTGTTTTAGTGGTCTGGTCGTCGTGATGACTGATGTCTAACTCAACAACTCAAATTTATTTTGTAAGTCATTGTCGGAAACCATACATTTTAGTGGGGAGCGCTGGTTCCCAATCTCCAGATTGGGAACCCAGAAGGCGAAGCTCTCGGCAACCGCTCCTGCGTTGCTCTACCTCCTGCATCCATGCAGTCGTAGCTTCGCGAGACGGGAAGCTAGAGCTTCCAAACCGAATTCCCAAGCTTGAGCTTGGGAACTAGCCAAAATAATCCGTTCATGTCGAGTGCGCATCCCACAGCCGTTTATAACTGCTATCCATGCGTGAAAGCTTTGTCGTTACTTGATTGAGTCGGTTAAACTCAGGAAACCGACCTTTCTTGCCTGTGCTATACCATTGCTCCATTGCCAGGTTTAGTTGTTGCCTGTCTGTATAATCTTGAGCTATCTGGTTCTTCAACCACGTCATGCTATTACCTGGCGCTAGATCGACTATCCGGTAACGCACCGCGTCTTCAAAAATGCGCACACCGCCGCCTTCTGCCGCAGTTTGGTACAGTTTTACCGGATCGATAACCTCAACGCCTGCCAGATAATCAATGGCGAATTCGTGCAGTTCGGGTAGCCATGGCACTGTCGGCCCCATTAATACGGTGGTGGCGTTTTGAGCAAGCTCGGCCAGGCGCGGGAAGGTTTTATTGGTAATAGAGCTGGCCGTTAAAAATACCCAGTCGGCGTCGGGCAATAAAAATTCACAGGCGGGATCGGGATAGTCGGAAGGGGTTGGCTGCCGCTCGATTATGCTGAGATTGATTTGGTCGGCATAGCGTTCAATGCCCGGATAACGCCCGACTATAACGACTTTTTTACCTTGCAGCCGGGGCAGGAAATGATCGAAAACAGCCAGATTGGCGTTGCCCGGAGCAGGCAGCAGGGTTAGACCGGATGGCAATTCATAGCGGTTTAAGCTGCAATTAATCGCCGCCATAGCAACCGTCGCCTTGTAAGGCTCCCAATCGGTAATCCATCCGGCCAATTCGGCCAATGTTTTACCGGCCAAGGTACCCGGCCACGACAGGGTGCGGGTGGGGATGCCGGGACTCATCGCCAAGCCTATGTGTTGGGCTCTACAAACCGTCCAAACCAGGCCGATGTTCAATTCGGTGACTTGCGTATCGCTGCCGGCATAATCCAGCAACAGCTCATAAATTCGCGCCGGATTGTCCATATCGGCTATTGGAGCATTTCCAGCAACTTGGGCTCGGATTTGATCTGTTCGGCTTTACCCCAAGCGGTAACGCTCTCAACAAACCATTTTGATTTGCCGGGATGAGGTTTGGCTACATCATATTCGGCGTAAAAGGTGCCGTCGCTATTAAACTGAAGTCTGCCGATACGCTGTCTTTTAGTCTCATCGTACCAATAACAGCTTAAGTTATGCCCCCCGGTGTAAGGGTCTTTGATCAGTATAAAAGTGGCGTCATCGTAACTTGGATAGTGTTGAATTTCTGCTACAGCAAAACCCAGTTTGTTGATTTCTTCAGTCAGTCGCTGACATACAGATTCAGCCAGATGACGGTTTAGTACGATATGTTCAGATAAATCCATTACTCGGTAATCCCCGCGGCTAAATCCATAATCACCGATGCGCCGGAAAGGTCTTCGGGATCCAGTTGTTGCAGGTGTGACAGAACAAGCTGTGCGTCTATGGTAAACCCAAGTCTTAACTTGATAAATGCCAATGCTTTCAGTGTATATAAACTGAAGTTTCCCAGTTTTTGAGTCCGCAGCCTATAAAGGAAAACGTATTAAATTGGGGTTTGCCATAAACCGAGCAAACCCTACGTTAAATACCAACCCCGCATAGCTGGCGGGATTAGAAGTTTTAAAAACTGGGAAACTTCAGTATATAAATAAAACAGGGTGATCTCATTGGCATACAAATTCCATTTTTGCCGGTTTCGGGCCAAGCGGCGATAGTCGCTGGGAAAACCGCCTTGTCTTGCCGATTCTTCCAGGCCTGCGA
>CAZAUB010000319.1:0-3660 GCA_964488195.1 uncultured Methylobacter sp.
CGGGTATGGTGACGTGAACCTGTTCGACTGCGGCTAAAATACCCGCCGCGATAATGTCGCACTGGACAATACCGCCGAAAATATTCACCAATACCGCTTTCACGCTATGATCCGACAGGATCAGCTTGAATGCCTCGCAGACTTTTTCAACGCTGGTGCCGCCGCCGACATCAAGGAAATTGGCCGGTTGTCCGCCTTTCAGTTTGACCAAATCCATAGTCGCCATTGCCAGCCCCGCACCGTTGACCATACAGCCGATATTGCCGTCCAGGGTGATGTAATTGAGCCCGAATTGCTGAGCCTTGTTTTCTTTTTCATCCTCTTGGTCGGCGTCTTTCATCGCCAAAATATCGGGGTGCGCTTCGACTGCGTTATCATCGAAATTGATCTTGGCATCCAGCGCCATCAGCTCGCCACTCTCGGTTTCTATCAGCGGATTAATTTCAATCTGACTGGCATCCTTGGCTAAAAACAGGTCGTACAAGCCTTGCATTATTTTTGCTAATGCCTTGATCTGCGATCCTTTAAGTCCCAATGCGTAGGCGACTTTTCGGCACTGATAGCCTTGTAAACCGGCGGCCGGATGGACGGGCACCGAGATAATCTGTTCGGGCGTTTCGTGGGCGACGGTTTCTATATCCATGCCGCCCGCTGCCGAGGCAATAAAAATAATGCGCTCAGTGCCGCGGTCAACCAGCACACTCAGGTATAACTCGCGCTTGATCGGGTAAGTTTTTTCTATCAGCAGCGAGTTAATCGGCAATCCTTCCGCGCCGGTCTGCTTGGTAACCAGCCGTTTGCCGAGCATATCCCGGCTAAACAGCGCCACTTCACCGGGGCTTTTCGCCAGCTTGACGCCGCCGACCTTACCCCGGCCACCGGCATGAACCTGAGCTTTAACCACCCAACCGTCACCACCCAATTCTTTGGCGACCTGCTCGGCGCTTTCGGGCGTGGTCGCCTGCTTGCCATCAGGCACAGGTATGGCGTAATGCAAAAACAGCTGTTTAGCCTGATATTCATGAATATTCATTTATTGCTCCTCGATTGACCGGCAAAGTCCGGCGGGTATTTTTAAAACACAGATGACAACTTAATGCTACGATTAATAAACGTTACTGAGCATTTTAACGAAGTCCCTGCAAAACACCATTTTAAAAACCAAACATGCCGCCAAATACCAACGAAACCATCTTTCCTTGCCCCTTCTCCAAAGGTTACGGCATTCCCACCCAACAAGCTTGGCTATTGCTGAAAGTTTTTTTAGGCTATCGCCTTATCCTGGCCGGCCTGTTTGTCGCTTTATTTTACAGTTCATCAGATTCTTCATTGCTCGGCACTTACGACAGCCAATTATTCGTCTACAGCAGCCAAAGCTACTTGATACTCTCAATCATATCCGGTATCTGCATAGTCTGGCGACTCACCGGCTACACCACGCAAGCGCAACTGCTCATTTTTACAGACATACTCATACTCACCTTGATCATGCATGCCTCTGGGGGCATTAACAGCGGCATGGGCACCTTGCTTGCCGTATCTATCGCAGCAGGTGGGCTATTAATCGGTGGTCGTTGCGCCATGCTTTTTGCCGCACTGGCCAGTTTGGCCGTGTTGACCGAACAAGTCGTTGCCGATTACACGCACAGTTTTGACTCGACTTCGTATGCCAATGCCGGAATGCTGGGCGCTTCATTTTTTACCATTGCCTTGCTGTCGTATATCCTCGCAAAACGTAGCGAACAGATATTACAGCTGGCCGATCAACAGCAGCAAACCATCACTAAACTGGAGGATCTCAACAAGTACATCATCCAGCATCTACAATCGGGCATCATTATCACTAACAAACGGCAGACCATTCAGATGGCCAATGAGTCTGCATTACGGCTGGCAAATTTAGCGGCACTACCGGTCAAGCTTGGCGACATTTCAGGCTATTTAGCTGAAGCCTTTCAAACCTGGCTATCCGATCCCGAACAGAATCTGCTGCTGCTGCAACTGCCGAACCAGTCCGAAATTCATTGCCGGTTCATGCTCCTGCCGACAGGCCATGAATTTTTTTACATGATTATTCTTGAGGATATTGCCCTTTATAACCAGCAGGTTCAGCAAAGCAAACTTGCATCGTTGGGCCGACTCACCGCCAGCATTGCCCACGAAATACGCAACCCGTTAGGCGCCATCAGCCACGCAGGACAATTACTCTCGGAAAATCCGCTGTTATCCGTTCAGGATCGGCGGTTGACCCAAATCATCCAAACCCACTCAGTCCGCGTCAACCATATCATTGAAGATATTCTGCAGCTTTCCAGAAGAACCGATTCAAGACGGGAAAAGATTCATCTCAAGCCCTGGCTGGACAATTACCTGAAAAATTTCACGCTTGAGCATGCCGTTGATATTGACGCATTCAAGCTTTCGTACTCTGATGAATTCTTATGTGCGTTTATAGACCCGGGTCATTTAAGGCAGATTATGGACAACCTATGCCGAAATGCACTGAAATACGGACAGCCCGAGGCAGGGCAAATAACTTTACACGCTTTTGCCATGCAACAGGGATCCTGCATAGAAATTATTGATAACGGCTCCGGCGTCAGCCGCGAACACCAGAGCCAGCTGTTTGAACCCTTTTTCACCACTTCTTCCAGCGGCACTGGATTAGGGCTTTATATCTCAAGAGAATTAGCCGAATTAAATCAGGCAAAATTGAGCTATTATTTAACCGACAATAACCGGAGCTGTTTTCGGCTCTGCTTGTTGAATGCGGATCAGACTATAATTGACTTATGAATAAACCACTGGCATTGATTGTAGACGACGAACCCGATATTCGTGAGCTATTGGAAATCACCCTTAACAGGATGAATATTCAGACCTGCTGCGCTGAAAATGTTGCCCAAGCCCAGGCATTATTGCAGCAAAAGTCCTTTGATCTTTGCCTGACCGACATGAAGCTGCCTGACGGCAATGGTCTGGAACTGGTCGACTTTATACAAACACTGCCCGCCCCGCTACCGATTGCCGTTATTACCGCACACGGCAACATGGAATCGGCAATCCTGGCGATGAAAAAAGGCGCTTTTGACTTTGTGTCCAAACCGGTTGATTTGCCCGCACTCAGACTGCTTGTTAACAATGCTTTAAAATTTTCCGATGCAAGCTCTATCAAAGAAAGGCGAACCCGCCACTCGCTACTGGGCGAATCATTAATCATGCAGGAGATCAGGGCAAAAATAGATAAACTCGCCCGCAGCCAGGCACCGGTCTATATCAGCGGTGAATCCGGCTCAGGTAAAGAGCTGGTTGCAAGGCTGATTCATCAGCACAGCTCCCGTAGCGACCATGCTTTTGTAGCGATTAACTGTGGTGCCATCCCGCATGACCTGATGGAAAGTGAATTTTTCGGTCATAAAAAAGGCAGTTTTACCGGCGCACTAAGCGACAAGAAGGGCTTATTCCAGGCCGCGGAAGGCGGCACCTTATTTCTTGATGAAGTCGCCGATTTGCCGCTGTCCCTGCAAGTCAAACTACTGCGAGCCATACAGGAAAAAAAAATTCGCCCGGTCGGCGACCAGCAGGAAATTCCGGTCGATATTCGTTTGCTCAGCGCCACCCATCGCAACCTTAACGACATGGTTCGGGACGGCAGCTTCA
>CAZAUB010000320.1:0-3654 GCA_964488195.1 uncultured Methylobacter sp.
CCGGCGTGGTTAATGCTTGACACTGCCTAAGTTCAGTTGTTATAAATGCCTATGTTTTTGTGTCGCTGACGATGAGGCATAAGAATTAGCATGCGGGTCTTCTAGAAAATAACTTTAAAAAATGACTTCCTAAGGGGGAATAATGAATAAATCGGAACTTATTGACGCTATAGCAGAGTCGGCTGAATTAACTAAAGCGGATGCGGGTCGTGCATTGGATGGCTTTATTGGTGCAGTTACAAAAGCATTGAGCAGCGGTGACTCAGTCGCTTTAGTTGGGTTTGGAACATACGCCGTAAAAGAAAGAGCGGAGCGCAAGGGACGCAATCCACAAACTGGGGCTGAGATTACCATTAAGGCTGCAAAAATTCCGTCATTTAAAGCTGGCAAATCATTAAAGGATGCTGTAAACTAGGCATTCTTTAGTCGGGTGCTTAGCTCAGCTGGGAGAGCATCGCCCTTACAAGGCGAGGGTCGGGGGTTCGAACCCCTCAGCACCCACCAGACTTTGGAGTGGTAGTTCAGTTGGTTAGAATACCGGCCTGTCACGCCGGTGGTCGCGGGTTCGAGCCCCGTCCACTCCGCCAAATCAAAAAAGCCCCGGATCCATTGGTTCGGGGCTTTTTTTTTGATTAAGCTTTTTTGATTAAACCCAAGTTGTTTCTTTAGGACAGAGCATATGCTGACAAAAATTAGAGAAAAAGCACAAGGTGCTTTTGCATGGGGTATTTTGATAGTGATTTGTGTACCCTTTGCGTTATGGGGCATTCAGAATTATCTGGATACTGGAGAAGAAGCGCCCGTCGCTTCCGTAGGCGATAAGGATTTTTTTCAGCGCGATGTTAACAAGGCTTATGAACAATACAGCCAGAATCTTCAGGGGTTGACGATAGACGAACAAACCTTGAAGGCGCAAGCGTTGGAAAAACTGATAAAGGATGAGGTTTTATTGCAACATGTCCGTGCCAAAGGCCTGGTCACAACGGATGATACCGCGCGTGAATTTATACAATCCCTGGACTATTTTCAGGTGGATGGTAAGTTCGATGACAAGCGATATAAAACAATGCTCAGTTTACAAAAAATGTCCTCAGGGGAATTTGTAAACAGAATCAAGAATGCACTGATCATGGAACAGTTTCAGCGCAGTATTATAGATAGCAGTTTTGCAACGAAATATGATGTGGAAAGCTTTTTCAAAATCCAGAATCAGCAGCGCGATGTGGATTACATCACTGTTGCGGCACTAAAGTCGGCACAGCAGCCCCCAGAGGAAGACATAACTGCCTATTATCAGCAACACCAGGATTTATATCAAACGCCCGAGCAGGCGTCTGTAGAGTACATAGAATTGTCGCTTGAAGCTATAGCCAAGACTATAGCGGTAACTGATGACAAGTTGAAAGCCTACTATGAAGAGCAAAAAGATCAATACACCACTGCCGAGCGAAGAAAAATAAGTCATATCCTGTTTGCCATTAATGACAAGACCGACGAAAAAACCGCTTTAGACAAAGCCTTAAAAGCAAAAAAAGAATTGGCAACTAAAGACTTTGCAGCTGTTGCGACGGAGGTTTCCGATGATAAATTAACCGCAAAAACAGGCGGAGATTTAGGCCTGTTTAATGTAGGCGTCATGGAGAAATCGTTTGAAGATGCGGCGAGTGCTTTAAAATTGGGTGAAGTATCGAATCCCGTTAAATCGGCGTTCGGTTATCACCTGATTAAAGTCACCGAGTTAATACCGGGTGAGACCAAGCCGTTCGATGCAGTTAAAAATGAAGTAACCAAGGCTTATCAAAAAGCCCAGGCAGAAAACGCTTTTTATGAGTCGGGTGAAACGCTAACCGAAATGAGTTATGAACACCCCGACAACCTGAAAACGGTGGCAGATGCGTTGGGCGTCACCATCAAAAAATCGGCTTTGTTTACCAAGGATAAAGGTGACGGCATTGCAGCTGAAGATAAGATTCGGAGCGCAGCCTTTACTGAGGAAGTTCTGCATGGCAACAATAGTACGCCGATAGAATTGGGAACCGATCGTCTGGTTGTGTTGCGATTGTTGGAACACAAGGCGGCTGCGGCGCGCGAGCTAAAAGATGTCAAGCAGGACATAATCTCCGTATTGCAGGCCGATAAAGCCAAGCTACAGGCTGTCGAAAAAGCCAAGCAGATCAAGGCCCGATTGCAGGCAGGCGAGTCCATTCAAACTGTTGCGGTTGAAAACAAGCTGCAAGTAAAGATAGTTGCAGGATTAACGCGCAGCAAGAATGATGTGCCGTTGCCGCTGAGTGAGGCTATTTTTAAGGCCGCTAAACCTGTAGCCGGAAAACCGACCGTCTTTATTGCCGCATTGCCCGAAGGTGAGCAAGTGGTCGTAAGTTTGTCGAAAGTAAAAGAAGGCGTAATGACTGAGGATGACAAAAAACAGCTGGAACTGGCGAACAAGAATATTGCCAAAGCTTTTGGTCAGACTGAATTCAATGCGTTGATAAACAGTTTGCAGGCGGATGCCGACATATCGGTGAAAGCGCCTAAGTAAACTTCGAGCCGGAAATAAAAAAGGGAGCTTTAAGCTCCCTTTTTTGTGCCGAACAATTGCGTTAAGATGCCGCTAAACCGGCAATGTTATAGCCGCAATCCACAAAAGTAATTTCGCCGGTAATGCCCGAAGCCAGATCGGAACACATAAAAGCCGCAGCATTGCCGACTTCTTCAATGGTTACGTTTTTCTTTAAAGGCGCGGTATCGGCCGCTTTGCCGAGCATGGATTTAAAATCATTAATACCCGATGCGGCAAGCGTCCTGATCGGGCCAGCTGAAATCGCATTAACGCGCGTACCTTCCGCACCTAACGCCACTGCCATATAGCGGACATTGGCTTCCAGACTGGCTTTGGCTACGCCCATGACATTGTAGTTAGGAATCGCCCGGTCGGCGCCTAGATAAGTCAGGGTTAATAAAGAACCGTTGCGGCCTTGCATCATCGCACGCCCGGCTTTCGCTAACGCAGTAAAGCTGTAAGAACTTACATCGTGGGCAATTTGAAAGTTTTCGCGGGTGGTGACATCAACATAATCGCCATTCAGTGCGTCGCGGGGTGCGTAAGCGACCGAATGCACGATGCAATCCAAGCCATCCCAGTGTTCGGCCAGTTTTTTGAATACAGTGTCGATATGTTCATCAATGCTGACATCGCATTCAATGGTAATGTTGGAATTGCATTGCCCAGCCATGTCCTCGACGCGACTTTGCAGCTTTTCATTTTGAAAGGTAAAAGCGAGTTCAGCGCCTTCGCGGTGCATGGCTTGAGCAATGCCCCATGCGATAGAACGATTACTGGCTAAACCCACAATCAAGACTCGTTTGCCCTGCATAAAACCCATTATCATCTCCCGATGTTTTTGTTGTTACAATAGAGTTTCAAGTATCTATGACCCTTTTATTGATGTCCAGTCTTTTGTATATGAAGATGCAAACCTGCAAAGTTCGCGTGTTATTTCTGATGATGCCGGCCGCTTTTTTGGCGGCCACTTTTTCGTGCGCGGCGTGGGCATCAGCGCAATTGAACAATCCATATACCGAAGACGAGGGCGAACAGGCGGTTTTGTACGAATCATTTTCAGAGCGCCCCAAGCATCTGGATCCGGCTGT
>CAZAUB010000321.1:0-3635 GCA_964488195.1 uncultured Methylobacter sp.
ACAGCCGTGCTTTGCTGGTTGCTGCTCTACCAAAAACCGAAAACCGCCGATAAAGCTTTGCTGATCTATAACGGGTTTTGTAAAAAAATCGCCAAGCACGGGCTGTTGAGAGGTGCGGGGGAAGGCGTTAAAGATTTTGCCGAAAGAGTCAAAATAAGACTGCCCGAACAGGCAGTGGAAATAGATCGAATCACCGCAGTATTTATCAAACTGCGTTACGGAAGGGCTGCAACCGGGGAGGATTTGCAACAACTCAAAATATTGGTTGAATTATTTAGAGTTTGATAGAGATTGTCCGGCCCTGTGAAGCCCAGTCAAAGTCAAACAGACGCAGGTTAATTTAACGCACATAAAGTCCAATGCTCATCCGGAAAATATCAGCGCCTGCCTAAGCCAATCAGTTTAGCGATTTTATAGAATTACCCACTTGAAGCCGCCATAAATCGCCGCCCCCGGCATATCCCAGCCGATCACTTGCGACTGGCGGTTATCGGTCAGGTTTTCGCCGCGCAGGTATAAATTGAGCGGTGTGCTGACCTGATAACTCAGCTGCATGTCGAGATGAAAGCTGTCACTGATTATTGTGGCCCCGCCGGTATCGAAGTTGTTGCCCCGATAAATACCTTGCGTCCACAACTTGAGCGGCACGGTTTGCCAAGCCCATTCTCCCCAAAAGCGGGCAATATGTTTCGGCTGACGGGGCAAGGGCGCACCTGTATCGCTGTTTTTGCTGTCGGTCCAGGTGTAATCGATGCCGGTTGTCAGCTGTGTGTTCCACTGCGTACTCCATTGTGTTTCCAAGCCCTGAATCTGGGAATGTGGAATATTGTTTACCAGATATAACCCTAACGGTACCGTGGAACGCTCTACCTTGATTAAGTCGGTATAACGGCTATGGAAATAATTGACGCTTAATTGCGAATCATTGCTGAGATGCCAGCGCACGCCGCTTTCACCGCCGATACTTTGCTCCGGTTTTAGTTGAAGATTACCAGCTGGCCACATCAGCATCTCATTAAAGCTGGGTGGACGATAACCCGTACCACCGCTAATAAACCATTGTAGCTGCTGGGTCATCCGCCAGTTAAGTCCGGCATGATAAACGGCATGAGCGCCATAATTTTCAAAATGATCGGCGCGCACCGCCAAGGTGCCCTGCCAGTCATCCCAGTCAGCTTGCAGATTAGCAAAACCGCTGCCGGTGCCGCGTTGCCCACTGAAATTAGCATTGAGACTCTGACCTTGCTCATACAGACCTTCGCCGCCCCAGTTGAACTGAAAACCGCGTTTTTGTTCTGTGTCCATCCAGATATGATGGCTGTTTTTCCAGCGTGCCAACGATAATTGATTGTCAAAGCCTATCAAATAAGGCGCCGAGCCTGGCAGCACATCGCCTCTGACAGCCTTAACGCGGTGGTCGGTATAGCCGAGTTGCAATTCACTATGCCATTGCGGGTGTAAATCGATGCCGGCGGTGCTTTGCGCCAGCCAGATTTCCTGCTTTAAGCGGCCGGGATCGTCGACGATGGCAAACTCGGGGGTTGGCTTAATCAATCCTACTTTGTCGATCCCGCTATCGCCATTGACGTAATAAACCGAGCTGTTGAGCTGGATGCGGTCAGTGAATCGGTCGCGCAGATGCAGCGCCAATTGATGGGCGTGAAAGTCGTCGCGTTCGCTATTGCCTTGTTTTGAATCCGCCCAATGGGTACCGTCAAACAGGTCGTCGCGTCCGGCGGTGAGGTTTAGGCTATGGTTCGCATTGCCCAGATCGGCGGTACCGGTCTCGCGCAGACTGCCGAAACTGCCGCCCTCCAGATGCAGGCGGGCGCCATGCTCACGGTTATCCCGGCTGTGCAGATTGATCGTGCCGCCGAGGCTGCGGCCAAAGTTCAGCATTGCGGCGGAACCGCGCTGAATGTCGCTGCTGCCGAAAGTCTCGGCGGGAAATAAATCGAGGGAAGCCGCGCCGGGCGCGGTGTCATGTAGCGGAATGCCGTCGATATTGACCAAGCCCATGCTGCCGGATGCGCCGCGCAAACTCAGCACGCTAGGCCCGCCTTTCATGCCTTGGGAAATACTAAGGCCTGGCGTGGCTCGCAAGACTTGCGATAGCTCGCGCTGACCGGAGCGCTGCAAGTCTTCCTGATCCAGATGCGCCGCATTCGGTGCGCTGCTGATGCTGGTTTCCTGTTTGGAGTTAACGACAAAAACCGGTAACTGGACACTGTCCGCGGCTATTGCGATGGACGAAAATAATAGCGTAGCGGACAGCGCCTTCAGGGTAGACGGTAAGATGTTCATGATGTTTACCTGTTATTGTTGTTATTATTTGGGTAAATTTATCAATTAGTTGTGTAGCGGTGGAGCTTTGCTCAGCACGGCCACCAGTTCAGACTGCCTGCGGGTGCCGGTTTTTTGAAACAAGTTTTTCAATTGGGTGCGCACGGTATTCATCGTCACGCCTGCCTCTAGCGCATATTCTTCAGGCGACTTGCCGGCCAATAACGCGGCAGCAACCCGCAACTCGGCAGGAGATAAATTATAGAGTGTGCCCTGCAATTGCAATGCAGACATGTTATTGCCTGATTCCAGAACTAACACCAGCGCCAATGGTGTTTGCCAGTCCTGGGCAAACGGCGACGCAGCCGGTAACGGCGTCACAAACACTTGCCGGGTCTGCTCGCCGCCCAGAAACATCGCCCCGCCCACGGCAGGATGGCCGGTGGCTGCGGTGATTAAGGCTGCCAGTCTGTTCTTGTTGGCCGGATGAGCGGTGGACAAATGGCCCGCCTTGCCAGTCAGGCCGCTAACCCGGCTGTTTAGCAAACGCTCGGCACCGGCGTTCAAATGCAGGATGGCCCCCTTGCCATCGACGATCAGCATGGACAATGCCAGCGCATCAATCGCCCTGGCGCCCAGATCGGCCTTGGTGTGCAAGCTTTGGGTGTGTCTTTGCAGACGTAAGGCCCGTTGCAGATGGCCGCTGAAGCGTTGGGCGGCCATGCGTTCAGTTTCATCGAATTGCGAATGACCGACCATGCGGAGCACACCGATTACCGTATGTTGCGGCTTGGTTTCATCCACCCAGGCACCCATCGAATAGCGTGCCGCATTCGGAATCAAAAAATCCTGATAAAACTCGTTGCGGTCAACAAACTGTCGATTCAAGTAGTCATGACAAAACCGCCATTCATGAACGGCGGCATCCTCCATCATATTCGTGCGCGGATCGATGGTTCTGTAGTAATCCACGTAGTCGCTTTCGTTTTGTTGCGTCATGCTTTCGCCGCCATATACGGAAAAGACCGGTTGGTTAAGCTGTTTGTCGATGGTCAGCATGTGGGCGACGATGCCTCCGGCATAACACGCGCATAGCTCCAGCGGCTGGGATCCAGTACTGTTTCGTAAAGCACGCCAATTAAATGATCCAGCTGTTTGTCATCGGTCATATCGGCTGACCCAATGTAAATAAAAACCAAATTTTGAGTATAAGTCAGTGCAAACTTACATTCAAGATAAAACCATATCACTCAGGGTGTGATTAAAAGTGCGGTTTAAACTCAAGGTAAACGATAACTCAATAGATATTGCGCAAATTGTATCATCGTCATCCCGGCAGGGATTGCCGGGAT
>CAZAUB010000322.1:0-1207 GCA_964488195.1 uncultured Methylobacter sp.
ATACTGGGCGATAACACCGACGGCATCGGCCTGGTAACCGACTTGATCGCCAATCATGGTATCGCCTTATCGGGCATCCGCATCCTGATCCTGGGCGCTGGCGGCGCCAGCCGGGGCATCATACTTCCAATTCTTGAGCAATCCCCGCAATCCCTGGTTATTGCCAACCGCACCACTGACAAGGCCGTCAAGCTGGCCGCTGAATTTCACGACAAAGGTTCTATCACCGGCTACGGCTTTGATGATTTAAAAGATCGGCAGTTCGACTTGATTTTGAACGCAACCTCAGCTAGTTTGAGCGGTTCCGTGCCGCCACTGCCAGCTGGTTTATTGGCGGAAGACGGCAACTGTTATGACCTCGCCTACGGCAACGAGCCGACGGCTTTTGTGCGTTGGGGGCTAGAAAATCATGCGGCAAAGAGCCTGGATGGCCTGGGTATGCTGGTTGAGCAGGCGGCGGAGGCTTTCTTTATCTGGCGTGGCGTCCGGCCCAAAACCCGACCGGTTATTGAGCTACTGAATTTAGAGAGACAAGCTTGAAAGGCTAAAGGCTAAAAATTGGAATACCCCTTAAACTTAAATGCAAGCTTTTTTCGCCCTTCGCCTTGAGCCCTTCGCCTTTTTCATTTATCTAACTGCTGAGTAGTTGCCTTTAAATACTCATTTTTCAATTGAATATACTGCTTGGACGAATACTCCAGAAATTCCTTTTCAGACTCCTTTAAAGGCCGGACCTGTTTGGCAGGCACGCCCACATAAAGATAGCCGCTTTCCAGTTTTTTTCCCGGCGGAACCAGCGCCCCGGCTCCCAACATCACATAATCTTCTAGAACGGCGCCATCCATAATAATCGCACCAATCCCTATCAGGCAATAATCGCCCACCGTGCAGGCATGAACCACCGCCCTGTGCCCGATAGTAACGCCTTTGCCTATCGTTAACGGATAGCCTTGAGCCGTATATTTGCCGGCGTGAGTGACATGCAATACCGACCCGTCCTGCACATTGGTGCCATCGCCAATAGTGATACACTCCACATCGCCCCTGACCACTGTCGCAGGCCATATCGAAACATCATCGCCCAAGGTAACGTCGCCAATCACCACGGCGCTGTCGTCTATAAAGACCGACTTGCCGATTTTAGGTTGTTTATCGTTAAATTTCCTGACTGCCATCCTAACCTCACTCAATCACTGTTCAACTATTT
>CAZAUB010000322.1:1307-3623 GCA_964488195.1 uncultured Methylobacter sp.
ACCCGATTCAACGCAAACAGCGCCAGCGCTAACACAGTCAAACTGGGAGCAACTGCGATAAACGGCGGATTAAGATCGTAAATCAACCCGAGATGTCCGACGATTTTATCGATAATATTAAAGCCCATGCCGATCACAACGCCTATCATCATCCTTGCGCCAACATTAACACCGCGTTTAACGCCAATAACGAACGGTGCAGAGACCAGCAGCATAACAAAAACAACCAAAGGATTGACCACGCGCCCCCAGAAAGCCAGCTCGAACTCGTGCGATTTTTGCTGATTATCCTTTAAAAAATCGATATACATCGCCAGATCATACATGGACAGATTATTCGGGTTGACCACAACAATCTCCAATAAATCCGGGGCAACGGTTGATTGCCATGTTTGCTCATTTTGGTGACTTGCAGTCATCTGCTGTATTGAAATATCCGATTGCTTGATTTGCTCTAATTTCCATTGCTGGTTACCTTGAAAAACAGCCTTGTCTGCATGGGTTGAATAACGCAAATGACGCTGTTCATCCAGTTCATAAATGCTGATGTCCGCCAGACTTCCGTCATCTTGCACTTTTCGCACATTGATGAATTTTTTGCCTTCTCGCAGCCAGAGTCCATATTTGACATTCATAACAACCTGCTCATTCTGGGCAGTAACCTTAATCAGCCGCGCCGCCCGCTCGGCTTCCGGCGCGACAAATTCACCAACCACGATTGAAATGACGACTAAAATGGCACCGGCCAGCATAACCGCCCTGATAATCCCAAAAATGGATAAGCCTGCGGCGCGCATCGCGATAAGTTCGCGGTTATTACCCATCGCACCCAATATAAACAGACTGCCTAATAAGGCAGATGCCGGCATCAACTCATAAAAAACGGTAGGTGACGTCAGGGCCAGATAATAAAAAATCTCTGTTAAGCCGTAGTGCCCTTTACCCAGATCCTTTAACTCGTCGCTAAAAGTGAACAAATTGAACAAGGTCAATAACAATAAAATAGCGACAAAAGAGCCCTTTAATATTTCCCTGACCATATAGCCTGTTAATACATTCACTTGGACACCCTTTCCCTCGACTGCACGGCTGCCGAGACTTTCATAACCAGCCATTGCCATCCGTATAATCTTGCCAATAAAATTCCGCCTATCAACAACAACAGTGTATTGACGCCAAAAACACCCAGCCATGCGGGGATGGTTTGACTTATCACCCAGCCTTGGCTGACGCGGATAAGATTGCCATAACTGAAATAGATTAAAAAGCCGACCAGCATATTCCCGTATACACCGCCGCGAGGCGATATCTGAGCCAAAGGCACGGCAATAAAACTCAGCAATATGATCCCCAACGGAATAGAAAACCGGCGCTGCAGTTCGGCAATATCGGTTATTTGACCGGAACCCGCCAACGCATCGGTAGCTATCGACTCCTTGCCGAAAGTAGTGGCCGATTCTTTGCTCTCCAATCTCACTGCGTATTCGGCGAACTGTTCCAACACATAATTTACGGTTCCCGGTTGTCCCTGTACGCGCTCACCATTTTCCAGAATGACATAGCGCCCGTCAGGCAAGTCTTTCATCCTGCCCACATCGGCATTAATAATCGCCAAGCGATCTCCTTGCCTGTGCTGAACAAAGACTTGGTGCATTTTTTTATCGTCATCAATCTTTTCCACATAAAAAACCAGATCCCCCTGGCTATATTCGCTAAACTTTCCGGCGGCAACGCCTCGGGTATCGGCCGATTCCTTATCCTGATGCAGGAGCTGCTCCATCATGGCTTCCGCCCAAGGCGAGACATAAAATGACAAGCCAGCCGCCAGTACGCTTAAAGGGAAAACCATCAGGAATATAGCCCGATAAACCGTTCCCGAACCGCCTCCTGCGGAAGCGACTGCCGACATTTCCTGATCCCGGTACATCCTGCCCAAGACCATCAACACTGCCATAAACAAGGCAGCAGGCAAAAACGTAGCACTGGCAATAACCGTTTTCAAGCCCAGAACGGTCATTAAAGTTTGGTTGGATACCTGTCCTTCGACAGCCTTATCCAGAATCCTGATAAACTGTCGACTGACAATAATCACGACAATCACCGACCAAACCGCCAGCAGTGTTCTTAACAAATCCAAGGCAACCATTTTGTCCAAAACGGTGACTAACTTACGCCGTCCGGTTTTATAGCCTTTAGTCCAATTTGCTTCCAAGCGTGTCTCCCCCAGTCAAAAACAAGTGCGTGTTGTACAACGAAAGTAAAAGGTGCGAGGTCAAAGAGTATCGACCTCCCACCTTGAGCTTGTAAATTATGAAC
>CAZAUB010000323.1:0-1212 GCA_964488195.1 uncultured Methylobacter sp.
ACGCATGGGAAGGTGATGATTCAGGTTAACGCCACTTATAAGCCCGGAGACCGGCCCGAGAGTTTAATTCGGTACAGCGGAGGGCTGTCAGAGAAAGTGACAGTATAGCTCCGCGTCATCTCTCGTTTTCTTTTGTCCTCTGTTGTGTAAAACAACCATTATGCGCGGGCGGCGCAGAGGACACTCATGCAAAAATTCATCTTCAGCTCATTAATCATTGTCGGATTTCTCCAGACACAATCCTCGCAAGCTTTATCTACCGATAAATCAAAAACCGTTACGCTGGACACGATGCAGATCGAAGGCCGGGCAACCGATTTGTTAGGCGTGGCGGCATCGGCATCGCAAGGCGTAGTCGGGCAAGCGGAGTTTGCTTATCGACCCTTGGCGCGAGCCGGTGAGCTGGTTGAAGTCGTACCCGGTGCGCTGGCGACCCAGCACAGCGGCTCGGGCAAGGCCAACCAGTTTTATTTGCGCGGCTTTAATCTGGATCACGGCACCGACTTTTCGGTGATGGTGGACGGCGTACCGATGAACATGCCCAGCCATGCTCACGGGCAAGGCTACCTGGACTTGAACAGCGTTATCCCTGAACTGGTCGACAACATCGACTACGGCAAAGGGCCTTATTACGCCGATGCCGGGGATTTTTCTTCCGCCGGTTATGCGCGTATGCACACCATGCCGGTGTTACCCAAAGGCCTGTTCAAATTTACCGGCGGCGAGTTTGGCTATTACCGCACGGTGCTAGCCGATTCCAAAAAAATCGGCACGGGCGATTTGCTTTATGCCGGCGAATTCAACGCTTATAACGGCGTATGGCAACAGCCGGAAGACTTGGGCAAGTACAACGGCATGTTGCGCTATACGCTGGACAACAAAGACTGGGGTTTGTCTGTCAACGCCAAGGCCTATCACTCCAGATGGAACGCGACCAACCAGATTCCGGCGCGGGCTATCGAAAGCGGTGCGCTTGATCTGTACGGCAGCATGGATCCTTCCGATGGCGGCGACAGTAATCGTTACAGTCTGGCGAGCAACGCCTGGAGCCGGGGCGACAGCTATAAAAACGACGTTAATGTCTATCTGGTTTATTACGACCTCAACCTTTATTCCAACCCTACCGATTTCCTTGATAACCCCGTGCAAGGCGACCAGGTGCATCAAACCGAGCGTCGCGTGGTAACCGGCGGCAGCGGCGAACAAACCTGG